>SVJY01000005.1 GCA_015068765.1 Oscillospiraceae bacterium | reverse complement strand
GGTAACTTAACTATAACACATTTTAGAAAGTTTCCGTATTCTTTTTTTGAACATGCAATTTCTGTTATGAGCTTTGCTCGTAACAAAATTGCGTGTAGTGTAACACATCTATTGTAAACCTACACACAGATAATATGAAAAATTCAAATATTATTTGACAAAAGACAAAAAACGTGGCATAATGAAAATAATGTGAAACAAAAAGACTGCCGAAAGAAAGGGGGACGAGTATGTTCTATCAGGCGATCGTTTTGTCCCAGGACACATTTTCTGTCAGAACCAATCCCCACAAAGATTTTCCGGAGCATTGGCATAGTGATCTTGAAATCATATATTGCCATCAAGGCGCATTTGGCGTGAGCTTTGAAAAGCAGGAATTTACCGTAAGAGAAGGACAGAGTTTGTTTGTAGGAAGTTCTGTTCCGCATGCTTATTTTAATTGTACAGAGGATTGTATGGTTACCCTGCTTCGAATAGGAAGTTTATTTTTTGGTAGCACTTTATTTATGGAAATTGCAAAGAAACAATTTGTAAATCCTGTTTTGGAGAATGACAAAGAGACACAAGAGATTTTTTCGCATGTGGCAAAGCTTGGCGAAAAAGAAGGAACATTGGTAAATAAGCTGATGATACAAGGGCTTGTTCAGATTATCGTTTCTTTGTTATTGGATCGTTTGCCACAGAAGGATAATTTCGTAAATTATGATAAAAGACTGAATAGTGTTTTAAATATTCAGAAAACGCTGGATTATGTTTCAAAGTGCTTTGCACAAGATATTACAGTAGACACCGCCGCAAAGGTTTCCGGTTATTCGAGAGGAGCGTTTTGCAGAGTATTTAAAGAGGCAACAGATATGAGCTTCCATCAGTATCTTACGAATTACCGCGTGCAAATGGCCTGTGTTCTTTTGCAAGAAAGTCAATTTCCGATGACAAAAGTAGCTGAGGAGGCAGGTTTTCAGGATATGAAAACCTTTGGGCGTGTTTTTAAACAAATAAAGGGAATACCGCCCAGCGAATACAGAAAGAAATATAATGTAAAATAATATTTAAAGTGTAATGGAAAGCTGTACCTGAAGAGCTGCAAGGGTACGGCTTTCTTTTTTACGCAATTTTTAATGACGAAATGTTTTAATTATACACGTGTTTTGAAAGGATGCATTTTCCAAATGTGAATTTTTGACTAAAACAAAGGACGTTCTTGCCTTGCAGATAAAATATGCAGATGATAAAATGAGAAAAAAGAAAGGAGTTTTTTTAGTTTACGCTCCGAAAGGAGACAAATAAAAAACAAGGAGGAACAAAAAATGACAAGAAAAACAAGCGCAGTTTTATTGGCGGCGGTGATGCTGATGGGAGTTTTATTCGTATCACCTGTCATGGCAACAGAGGGAAATGACGGAAATTTACTTACGAATCCAGGACTGGAAACTATCGTGGACGGAAAACCGGATGGGTATGTTGTTACAAAAGAAGGCGACACAGCAGCCTTCGAGGTCGAGCCCGATACGGCAAAAACCCATGGCGGCAGCGCCGCACTCGTGCTTTCCGGCTCTGACGTAGCGGACAAGGTGACGGTTGATAAAACCGCAACTTTACCGGCAGGCAGACTGGATGTTACCGCATTCATGAACCTGACAGCCTTTACAGACGGCTCGGGTGTAAAGCTTGAGCTTCTCAGTGCGGACGGCAACACGGTACATGCCACCACAGATTGGTTCGTAAAAACAGCATATAATAGCGGAACGCCCATGGGCTGGCGAAAAATGATGGTTTGCTACACCAATGCGGCAGAAGCGGAACTGATCATCCGTGTTACCTTTACCGGTGCAGGCAGTGTGACACTGGATGACTTTGGAGCAGTGATTGCTACAGAGTATGTCAGAAACGGCGACCTTGAAGGCTTTGCAGGAGATTATAAACCGGCAGGATTTTGGTATCCGGATACGACTTCCTGGGGAGAAGGTCAGTTTGCCTCCATCATGATGGAAGATAACGGCAATCATTATTTATTCTTAGGCGGTAATAATGGGAATGGTAAAGTATATTACATGCTGGGCAGATACATTGATGCGTATGTCCTGAATTTGGGTGGACAGCGCTGTACATTAAAGTTTGACTATATGGGTAATGTATATGGCACGTATGCATCTATTGGTGCAGATGCACCCGGCATTGTTTACGGCGAAGGCAAGGCAATCGGAGCCACCGGACCGGAATGGCGTAGAGGATATTCTATGCATTATGCTGTACCTACGACATTTAACAATCTCTCTTTGAATTTTGGTATCGTCAGTGCTAATAATACAGGAAAAATTGATAATATCAGCCACGAACCGGTTAAAAACGACACCCTGACCATTACGGAAACAGCCGAAACTGTTACAGCAAATTTCGTGGCTTACGGTGCAGATTACAGCGTGACAAATATTCGCACAGCCACCGTTGTTCTGGCACGCTACAGAGTATGCGATGAAAATATCTTGTCTCTGGACGGCATACTGACCGGTACAGATGCAGCAGAAAAGATTACAATCGGAAATGCAAGATATGATGGCAACAATCCGATTGATGTAGGTGAAACACCCCTTCGTGCCACTGCCAGCCTGGATAAGCCTGCAGATGACGGGAAATATGTATACAAGGCATTTGCATGGGATTATATTAATAGCTTAAGCCCGCAGATTACATCTGAAACACTTTCTTAAAAGTGAGGGCATAATTTTCAAAGCGCACTTTATATGAAATACTTTAAAAGGAATGCTTATATGAAAAGAACGCTCTCAATTTTAATTTGCATATGTATGTTGGTTCCTGTTTTCATCATGCCCGGCAGGGCAGAAAGCAAGGAAGAGATTCCATTAGGCATCACTAGTATTAAGCTTCCTGCGGTGGAAGGAACGGAAGAACTCCTGAAAAACGGAGATCTTGAAGATTTGGATGCAGCAGGAAGACCTGAAAAATGGGGATGCAGTGCTTTTGGAAGAACGGACGGATCAGGTGCATTTATCATTAGTGACGAGAAAGCCTACGAAGGAAATTCCCTAAAACTTGTGGGCGGTGCCTCTCCTGCGGCAAATCCGTATATCTCACAGACCTTTGAGACAAACCCCGGCGCTGTTTATCAGCTTCGTACCATGATTCGAAAGGATTCGGGACGAAGCGGCATGACGGTGAAACTGGAGTTTTATCCCGAGGCTTTACCGGGCTTATCCATGGCATGGCAGGTCTATACGTTTAACGTTACCACTACAAGCGGAAAGTGGCAGGAAATGCTCTATAATTTCAAGGCACCCACAAATGCCAAAAGTGTTTCTGTTTATTTTCGGCTCCTAAATGAGGATGGCGAAGTTTGCTATTATGATAACGCTTCCATCTGTATGGTACAGCCGGCTGAAGAGCTTTCAATCAGCCCCGACCAATATTTCTATTATCCGGAGGCGGAGAAGGGAACTGCTTCTGTTAAAGCGTTGACGGAGTATTATCCGGAGGCTATAGGCGGAAGTGTAGTGTTTTCGCTGATGGCCGAAGATAAAGTGCTGGAACAAAGAGAAAGTATATTGGATCAAAACGGTGAAGCTACATTTGAATATGACACAACACTTCTTACAGAACTGAAAAAAGAGTATATACTTCGGGCGGTGCTTAAAGACAAAGACGGAAAGGCACTATACACAAAAGAAGACACGATCTATAAGTATGCCCGCCCGAAGTATATCAGAGAAGATGGTGTATTTCAAGCTCCCAAAGAAGCTCCCTTTCATGCAGTAGCCGCCTATCATCCTTATGACGAAAAGGATTATGCAGAACTTAAGAATGCCGGCATTACCGTACTGCAAGGAAACGAAGGGATGCTGAGCCGTGCCGCCGAGAAGGGCATGAAGGTGCTTATGGTGCTGTATGAACCATCTAAGTCCGCCGTACATCCGGATTTGCGTGCAAAAACCATTGAATTGGTTACAAAATATAAGGATGACCCACGCGTTTTCGGATGGGCGGTTGCAGATGAGCCGTATTTCAGTTTGCCGGATCCGCTTCCGGAGCTAAAAGAGGCTTATAAACTGATTCGTGATATTGATGATAATCATCCTGTGTATATTGTGGAATGCACATCCAAGTTTTTGAAGGATACAAAAAAGGTTTGTGATTATGTTGCCAATGACCCTTACTTGCCTGCAACGGAAGGGATGAAAGGCGTTAAGATGAATACATCCCATGTGTATGACACAACGCGTATTACAATGGCGGCGGCAGAAGAAATAAAACCAACACTCGAGCTTTTGCACGCCTTCAAACATATTGATTATCTGCCCGATGCGGATGCGGAAAGACACATGATTTACCAGGCTTATATGGCAGGGGCTACGTCTCATGGATATTATGCATGGGATGATGCCATGAAGGTAGACGGAATAAGTATCAGGCTTCCCGATGTTACAGAAACAAATATCTATGAAGGTATCAGAGCTTTTGCGGAAAAAGAGCAGGAAGATGTATTCCGCCATTTTGTCACGAAGGAATATCCCGGCTTTTCCCATTATGTAGGTGCGGATGTAATGTATCACAGTTATATAAAGGACGGTAAACTGTATTTGATTGTTATGAATCAGAGTACGGCAGAGGAGAAAGAAATTACCGTTCCGCTTACAAGCTTTGATGGCAGTATATCTCTCAAAGGTTACAAGGCGGCATACGTTTCCGGAAAAGAGGGTGAAAACTTTACAGGAACAACGAGTTCTGTGACGGTCACGGTGCCGAAGCACGGCGTTGCCCTTTTGGAGATTACCCCTGCGGAGACGGTAGATTTCAGTATACTTTCAAAAGAAAAATTCTGGAACTATTTTAAAGCCGTGAACGAGATGAAATGCTCCGGGGAGGACGAAGAGAATTTTGTTGAGAATTCGGGAATGGAAATCTTTGCCGGTGGCAAGCCGGATGGCTATGCGGTTTCCAAAAGCGGTACGGCTTCTTTTTCAAAGGAAACCGATCCGGCAAAAACCCATGGCGGTAGTGCGGGGGCACTGGTGCTTTCCGGTAGCCGTTCTACTGACACAGTGACGATATCAAAACCCGTAACCCTCCCGGCAGGAAAGCTGGATATTACCGCATTTATGAACCTGACCGGCCTCACGACCGGATCGGGCGTTAAGCTGGAGCTGGTATCTGCCAACGGCAGTACCGTTCTTGCGTCCACAGATTGGTTCGTAAAAACGGCATATGGTGATGGAACGCCCATGGGATGGCGAAAAATGATGCTGTGCTATACGAATGCAGCGGAAGCGAACTTTATCGTCCGTGTCACCTTTTCCGGTGTAGGGGAAGTGGCGATAGATGACTTTGCGGCATATGTAACAACAGATTATGTTAGAAATGGTGACCTTGAAGGCTTTGCAGGAGATTATAAGCCGGCAGGCGCATGGTATTACAAAGGTAACTCGTTTAACTGGGGCGAAGAAGAGATTGCCTCTGTTATGATGGAGCCGGATGGGAATCATTACTTAAGCATTCATGCAAAAAAATTTCAGGATACACCGAGAGAAATCTACTATAATCTGTCTATAAATAACGCTCCTGAGCTTCGCGGCCGTCGCGGTGTTTTACAGTTTGATTATGTAGGAAACAGGTATAGTACATATGCATACATTGGTGCAAGTGCACCCCCGATTGTATGGGCACCGGGCAAAACCATCGGGTCTACGGGTAGCGTATGGCGCAGAGACTATTCCATGTATTATACAAATCCTCTTGATGCAAGCAATAACTCGTTTTTCTTTGGCTGTGCCAGTGGTGACGATATCGTGAAAATCGATAATATATCTTTCGGGATTGCAGAAGATAAGCTTACGGTTTCTGAAACAGACGACGAAGTGAAGGCTGACCTCGTAGCGTTTGGGACGGATTACAGTGCAGAAAATAAATACCGTACACTAACTGTTATTCTGGCGCGGTACAGAGTATATGGAGAAAATAATTTTTATCTCGATGAAATAGAAACGGGTACGGATACAGCTGAAATGGTTGCCATCATAAATTCATTGGAAGAAAAGAAGGATAATCCAACTGAAGTGGGCGAAACACCGCTTCGTGCATCAGCGGCACTTGCCAAGCCCGCAGATGGAGGAGAATACGTTTATAAAGCGTTTGTATGGGACGATATCAGCAGTATATGCCCGCAGACGAAAGCGATATCTTTCCCCTAAATTAACGATAAATATATGGAACACTTTGAAAGGAATGCATATATGAAAAAAATACTCTCAATTTTAATTTGCACATGCATGATGATTACTGTTTTCAGCGTCCCGGGTATAGCAGAAAATAAAGCACAAGAGGTAACTGCCGAAATTCCAATGGGCAGTACGGATGTGCGGCTTCCGGCTGTAGAAGGAACGGAAGATTTGCTGAAAAACGGCAACCTCGAAGAAATAGATGCATCCGGAAAGCCTGTAGGCTGGAGCTCTCGTGCTTATGACGGCGAAAACGGCGTAGGTGCATCCATCGTTACCGGTAGGGAAGCCTATGACGGACATTCCCTAAAGCTCGTGGCAGGTGCGGCTCCTGCTGCAAATCCATTTATATCACAGAGCTTTGAAACAAAACCCGGTGCGATTTATCAGCTCCGAACCATGGTTCGTAAGGATGTGGAAGGCGGTTTTATGACGGTGAAGCTGGAATTCTATCCAGAGGCTACACCGGGACTTTCTATAGCATGGCAGGTCAATACCTTTGTCATTAACACTACAAACGGAAAGTGGCAGGAGGCACTTTATAATTTCAAGGCTCCTATCAATGCGAAAAGTCTTTCCATTTATTTAAGGCTTATGCATGAGAACGGTGCTGTGTGCTATTATGATGATGCCTCTATACGTATGGTGCAGATGCCGGAAGCGCTTTCAATCAGTCCTGACCAATATTTCTATTATCCGGATGCGGAAAAGGGGACAGTAGATGTAAAGGCGCTGACAGAGTATTATCCGGAAGCTATAGGTGGCAGCGTGGCGTTTTCGCTTTTGGACGGGAATAATGTATTGCAACAAAACGAAGCTGTTTTGAATTCTAACGGAGAAGCTGTATTTGAGTATGATACAACACTTCTTACAGAACTCAAAAAAGAGTACATACTCAGGGTGGTACTTAAGGATAAGGAAGGAAAAGAAATATATACAAAAGAGGATACGATCTATAAGTATCCAAGACCAAAGTATGTCAGAGAAGACGGCGTGTATCAAGTGCCCGGAGAAGAACCTTTTCAGGTTGTAGGTGTCTATCATCCATACAGTGAAAAGGATTATACGGAACTCAAAAAGGCAGGGATTTCTGTTATTCAGGGCGGTGAGTCACAGCTTGAGAAGGCAGGCAACAACGGCATGAAGGTTTTGATGGTTTTGTACGAACATCCAAAATCAGCAGCACATCCCGAAATGCGTGAAAAAACCATTGAAATGGTTACAAAGTATAAGGACGATCCGCGCGTATTTGGTTGGGCGGTTTCGGATGAACCGTATTTCAATCTGCCGGATCCCCTTCCTGAATTGAAAGAAGCGTATAAGCTTATCCGTGATATTGATGATAATCATCCTGTGTATATTGTAGAACTCACAGATAAGTTCTTAAAAGATACCCAAAAGGTTTGTGACTATGTGGCAAACGACCCATACCTTCCTGCAACAAAGGGACTGACAGGCGTAAAGATGGATACGACGCACGTATATGATACAACACGAATTGCAGTAGATGCAGCAAATGGTATAAAACCTACATTTGAGCTTTTGCATGCCTTTCATCACATTGATTATTTTCCGGATGCGGATGCAGAGCGTCATATGATATATCAGGCCTATATGGCAGGTGCTACGTCTCATGGATATTATGCCTGGGATGATGCTATGCGGATAGACGGAAAAGCAGTACGACTTGCCGATGTTACAGAAACCGATATCTATGAAGGTATTACAAGCTTTGCGGCAAAAGAACGGGACGATGTGTTCCGCCATTTTGCCATAAAGGAATACCCCGGCTTTTCCCATTATGTAGGCGAGGACGTGATGTATCACGGCTACATAAAGGATAATAAGCTTTATATGATTGTGATGAATCAGAGCACAGAGGAAGAGAAAACCTTCCAGATTCCGCTGACAAGCTTTGACGATAGCATAACGATTGACCGCTACCAGGCGTCATATATAAACGGCTATGACGGGGAAGACTTCCGGAAGAGCTCCAATATGCTGGAGGTTACGGTGCCGAAGCACGGCGTATCCGTTGTAGAAGTGGTGCCGACACAAAAAGCGGATTTTGCCTCGCTTTCCAAGGATGCATTCTGGGAATACTTTAAAGCCGTGAATGAAAATCCTGACCATTCCGAAGGTATGAACGCCCATTTTACAGACATTGACGAATATGATTGGGCACAGGAAGCAATAGAAAGCCTCTATAAAGAGGGAATTGTGAACGAAAAGGAAGAGGGCATTTTTGCACCTGCTGATAAAATCACCCGTGCCGAATTTGCAGGTTTCTTGGTCCGCACGTTGGGACTGACTTCGGACAGCACCGAGCTTTTCGGGGATGTAGCGGAAAATCACGAATTTGCAAAGGAAATTGCCATCGGAAAAGCCCTTGGCATTTTAAAGGGAACGGACGGCGTAAATTATAATCCCGAGGCAGAAATTTCCCGGCAGGATTTGATGGTTATCTGTGCCCGCGGTATGCGTCTTGTAAAAGAGCTTGCCGAAGGAGAAGAACCGACATTTTCAGATAAAGATAAAATTGCAGAGTATGCCCGGGAGGACGTTGCGGCAATGGTGAAGGCCGAAATTGTAACCGGGTATACCGACGGCACAATCGGGCCGCTCGGGAATACGACACGTGCGGAAGCGGCTGTCATTATGGACAGAATCCTTGCGTGGAAGGCGGAATGAGCCTTTTCATAGGACGGCAGGCCGGTATAAAAAGCGAAGGGAAAAGAAAAAAGGTAAACACGGAAAAAGTACGTACTATATTATCTTTAAAATGGGGACTGAAGCAATGAGAATAAACAAGATTTTTTGGAGCATACTTTTGGCAGTGGTGCTTTTCTGCACCACCGTCAGCAGTATTTCTCCCTTTGCAGCAACCGTTGAGGATGTTGCAGGCACAAAATATGAAAAGGCCGTTTCGGTGCTTTATAATCTTGGTATCGTAGAAGGACGGGAAAACGGAGAATTTGACGCACCCGGAAATGTTACCCGTGCGGAGATGGTTGCAATGATCGTCCGCATGATGGGAATCGAGGACTGGGCGGAGGAACGGGACTGCTTTGCGGATGTCCCGTACGAGCATTGGGCGTACTACTATGTTACGACAGCGTATAGTCTCGGCATTATACATGGCGTAAGTGAAACGGAGTTTATGCCGGATGCACCGGTGACGGGAGAGCAAGCCATCAAAATGGTCATAAATCTTCTTGGATATACCGTAAAGGCGGAAGCTGCAGGCGGTTATCCGGCAGGCTACGTAAGCTGTGCCGTGCAGCTGGGAATTTTAAATGGCGTGGACGAAATCGGCGGCGGAGAATTATGCCGCGGTGATATGTCGATGCTTCTCTACAATGCACTGGATACGGAAATGCTGAAGCCTACAAGCTACGGTGATGATTCTTATACATTTGAAGAGGACGCACTTCGTACGCCGCTTTCATATTATCTGCACATAAAGCTTATGGAAGGCGTGGTTACGGCAACCTATGCACAGGAAATTGCCGCACCGGGAAGAAGCCTTCGCACGGATGAGGTTGTGCTAAGCGGGCAAACGATAGCCATCGGTGCGACAGATGCAGACAAAAGACTCGGTGAACATATTGTGGCTTACGTAAAGGAAGAGGCGGACGGTAGCCTTTCCATGCTGGCTTTAACTTCTAAGTCCACGGTCGAAACGGTGCATAGCCACGAAATTTTAGCGGAGACAACCGGCAACACGTTCTGCTTTGAGCGCGATGCGAAAACAGAGAGAATCTCCATCCAAGGCGCACAGGTGATTGTAAACGGCGAGCCCCGGACGCCCTCTGCGGCGGCGCTTCAGCCGGAAACGGGAAGCGTGAAGCTGATTTCTAAAGGCGGAAGCGTAGAATATGTTATCGTGGAAAGCTATGAAAACTACGTTGTTGAACGGGTTGCAAGTTCTAGGATGACGGTTGCCGTGCTTGAAAACCGCACGCCGGAGAGAAGTATTTCATTCAATAATACGATTCCCACTGTGTTTACACTTTCTGACGGAACGGCGGCAGATATAAGCGCATGCAAGGAATGGGATGTACTTTCCTTGGCAGAAAGTGCAAACGGAAAATATAGAAAAGTAGTTTTAACAAGCAACATTGTAACGGGAACGCTTTCGGAAATTTCTGTGGATTCTGTCACGATAGGAGAAACAGAGTATCCTGTGGCAAAAAGCCTGATAGAGATACCCGATTTTGAGATGCCTCGACTTGGAACAGAGGCGGCATTTTCCCTTGACATGTTCGGTCATGTTGCGGCGGTGAATACCGATACTGCCGCGACGGCATATTATGCTTGGCTTTTGAATGCCGCCATGACAAAGGGACTTGATTCCCGTCCGCAACTTCGGCTTTTCACCCATGAGGGTAAGGTTGAAGTACTGGACTGTATGGATAAGGTGACGCTAAACGGACATGATGGGGATGCGGCAGAAATTCTGGCAGATACAAGTCCGCTGAAAAGCGGTGGCGTAATCCTCGAGCAGCTCATCAAATATGAGAAAAACGGCGAAAAGATTTCTTCTGTTGAAACAGCAACAGACTATAGACATAATTTTAATAGTCCAAACAGAGTAGAGGATTTCAGCCTTGATGCATACATTAAGCCGGGCTACAAGCTGGACAACGGAACGGATGAGTACACAATCTTCATCGGTGGCAATATGAAAGCCTTCGGAAGAAACTGGCTCGTCCGGAGTGAAACGGTTATCTTTGTTCTGCCGGGTTCCGGTGAAGAAAAGGATTACTACACAAAAAGCTGGGATTCGATGAAACACGGAACGGACGGCACCGAAATCTATGACGATATCGCACTTTATGATATTGGAGAGGATGAGGTGGTTTCCGTACTAGTCTGGGACAGAAGGGACGAAAGAGACGTCACCGAGTATATGATATCGGGGACAAAACTGGCTCTTGTGGAAAGTGTATCCACCGCTCTGGATGAAAGCACAGGGGGGAGCATATCGAAACTTGTTCTCCGGCCGGAGGGCGGCGGTAGCCTGACAGTAACGGCTGACAACGATTTTGAGGTTCTGTTCGGTGAAGCAGCTACAGATCGTAGTAAGGATCCGGTTTGTGTAGGCGGCGTAAGACCGGCAAGGATAGGCATACAGGATATAGAACCGGGCGACGTGATATACTATGTCGTGGATTCCAATAATTGGGCAGTGCAGCTCTGTGTTCTGTTCCGGGGTCATTATCCGGCAAATTACGAAAAAGACTCCCTGCTTGGGACCATAAAGCCCACCACAGTTCTTAAAAATTACAGTGATAGACTTATGTCCTACGGCGAAGTCTGTGATTTCACAAAATACGGATTCATGGCAAATGTAAATCTGTATGATGCACAGCTGGATAAGGCATCGGATATAAGCGTAAAATCCACTATGTATTATACAAATCTGATATATTTGTTTGATAAACAAAAGAACAGCGTGGAGGCCATCTCCAAGGAAGACGTGGAGATTGGGGATAAAATATTATTTATGGCAAGAACCTATACGCCGCTCATGACAATTGTTTATAGATAAAAGGAGGACAAAAAATGTATAGACTCGGACAGGAAGAAAAAGATGCGGTAGCACGCGTAATTGATGCAAAAACTTTTTTTAAGGTAAATAATGGCTTAAAGGAAACAGAAAAAGCTGAAACAGAACTCAAAGAAAAAGTTGGTGCAAAGCATGCAATTTTAATGACAAGCGGTAAGGCAGCGCTGATTTCAGCACTTGCGGCACTGGGGATTGGCCCTGGCGACCAAGTTATCGTTCCGGCATATACGTATATTGCCACGGCGTTGGCAGTAGTGGCAGTAGGGGCAATCCCTGTAATTGCGGAATGTGATGAAACACTTACGCTCGACCCTGTAGATACGGAAAAGAAGATTACGCCGTACACAAAGGCAATTATGCCGGTACATATTCAGGGCTTTCCTTGCAATATGGATGCGCTTTGTGCCCTGGCAAAGAAATATAACCTGAAAATCGTGGAGGATGCCTGTCAGGCAGACGGTGGTTCTTATAAAGGTCGCAGACTGGGGACCATCGGCGATGCAGGTGCATACAGCTTTAATCAGATGAAGGTAATCAGCTGCGGTGAGGGTGGTGCATTTCTAACAAACGAAGATGTTCTCTTCCAGCGTGCTTTGATTTATCATGATGCAAGTGCGGTGGCATTTTTCGGCAACCAGATGGAATCTTTCTCTGAACCCATGTTTGCCGGTGTTGAGTACAGAACAAATGAACTGAATTCTGCGGTGCTCCGCGTGCAGATTTCAAGATTAGACGGTATTCTTACGGATTTACGTCGTATTAAGAAGAGAGTCATTGATGCATGTAAAGATGTGCGTACCTTCATTCCGTCCAATGATCCGGACGGTGATTTAGGCATAACATTAGCGATGCGTTTTGATACGAAAGAGGAAGCTAAAGCCTTTTCGGATAGAGTTTCCTTTGGAAACACGATTCCGATTGATACGGGTAAACATATTTATACAAACTGGACGGCCATTATGGAAAAACGCGGTTCAATTCATCCTTTAATGGATCCGTTTAAGATGGAAGCAAACCGTGACATCATACCCGATTATAAACCGGATATGTGTCCGAAAACGCTTGATCTCCTCGAAAGAACCGTATATACCGGGTTGCATCCCGACATGAGTGATGTAGAAGTGGAGAACCTTATCCGTGAAATCAGAGGTTAAGTAATTGATTTTTAAAGTCCGGCTGATAACGGGATGAAGTGTTGTCTGCCGGACTTTTGTTGCGGTAAAAATGATTCTGCTTACGGAAAAGATATCCGGGTTTTCAGTTTCTGGTCAAAAGGATGTGGCAAAACTTATAAATGAACGATTGGAGGAAAAGAGTTTGAACGTAAAATTTGGTATATTTGCAGATTTACATATTGATATCATGCATGACGGCGAAGCGCGCATGGCTGAATTTATAGAAGTCTGCAAAAAGGAAAATGTTGACTTTGCCGTACACCTTGGGGATTATGTATACCCCGATGCAGACAGAAAATGTATTTGTAAACCGGAAAACATTCCGGCAAATGTGCAAAGTGCGCTAAACGGTATTGCACAGGTAGATAAAGAAAAAATTTTGAAAATGTATGAGGATTTTGAAAAGCCCACTTATCATACAATCGGCAACCACGAATGTGATGTTTGTTCCAAAAAACAAATTTTATCTTACTGGAATAGAGAAAGCGCCTATTATTCTTTTGACCATGGCGGTGTACATTTTGTGGTTTTGGATGCAAACTACGGAAAAGTGGACGGGAAGTATGTTTCTTATGAAAACGGAAACTATTTTGATTTCCCTAAATGTATTCCGTATCTGCCCGATGCACAGCTTGCCTGGCTTGAAAAAGATTTGGCAGAAACAAAGTTTCCTGCCGTGTTATTTTCTCATCAGCGTTTAACGGAAGGATACGCTTCCATTAAAAATGCTGACGAATTACGTGAAATTCTCAAAAAAGCTCCGAATGGTGTGCCGCTTGCTATTAATGGGCATGAGCATCGTGATACACTAGACTATGTAGACGGCACATATTTTCTGAATCTGAACAGTATTTCCTGTATGTGGGTAGGAACCGGTTATGCAGAATTAGGGAAATACAGTGCGGAAATTGATGAGAAATTCCCGGATATCCGTCACGTTATTCCGTATGACAACCCGCTTTATGCAATTGTAACGATAACGGATGCAGGTGCCGACATAAAGGGCTGCAGTGCTGACTTTGTCGGAAAGACGCCGGACGCACTTGGACTCAATGATCCCGACAGTGGGTTTTTCCAAAAAGGAATTGTGGTAACTTCAGAGATTCAGAGTCGTTTTCTTTCATTTAAATAATAGGAGAGACAGGTTATGAAAAAACTTCATTTACTATGTAATGCACATCTTGACCCTGCATGGCTCTGGCGATGGAATGCAGGTGCCGCAGAAGCAATTTCTACTTTTCGGGTGGCGGCAGATTTTTGTGAAAAATATGATGGATTTGTATTTAATCACAACGAAGCACTTTTGTATGAATGGATTGAAGAGTACGAGCCGAAACTGTTTGAACGGATTAAGAAGCTTATCCAAAAGAAAAAATGGGTCATTGTAGGTGGTTGGTATTTGCAGTCTGACTGTATAATGCCTTCCGGAGAAAGTCTTCTTTCGCAAATACGGATAGGACAGACTTATTTTAAGGAAAAATTCGGAGTGGAGACAAAAACAGCATTTAATGTTGACTCTTTCGGACACTCGAGAGGGCTTGTGCAGATTCTTAAGAAAACCGGATATGAAGGATACATAATCGGCAGACCTGCATGGCTTAACCCTGGGATTGATTTCCTTTGGGAAGGATACGATGGAAGCAAAATATTGACACATGGTGCATACAGAGCGTATGCATCGCCAAGAGGAAAAGCATTGGAAAAGGTACAGGGTGCTCTTTCGGTAGACACAGATACAGGACTCTGTCTTTGGGGAATTGGCAATCACGGCGGTGGCCCTTCTAAAATTGATCTGGAAAATATCGATGCATTTATAAAAGAGTCAGATGTACAGATTATACATTCGTCAGGTGATGCATATATAGAGGAAACGGACAAGGCTAATCTTGCGGTCTGCAATAAACCGCTGATTCCGTTTGCTGTTGGATGTTATACGACTATGGTGCGTATTAAACAGGCAAACAGACGCGTGGAAAATAAAATTGCTGAAACGGAAAAGATTATAAGCTATGTACAGATGAATCAGGATTTTGACTTTGACGTACAGGAATTACAAAAAGCGAAAAAGGCGCTTGCGTTTTGTCAGTTTCATGATATTCTCCCTGGAACGGCAATCAAGTCCGCAGAAGAAGATGCGCTCCATACTCTCAGTTATGCGGAAGAAATTACGGACAAACTTTATAATAAAGCCTTTATGCGACTCTGCGACGGTGAGGTGAAAGCGGAAGATGGTACAATTCCGATTATGGTGTTTAATCCGCATCCCTTTGCCATTGAGGGAGAATTCGAGGTCGATTTTATTTTGCAAAGCCAAAACCGTAAGGATGATGAAATTACAGTTGGTACGGTATATGATGCAAATGGGAACAGGCTTCCTACGCAAAATGAAAAGCCGGAAAGCTCGTTTAATATGGACTGGACAAAGAAAGTGTGTTTCCGCGGCAAGCTCGAACCGTCCAAGGTTACGCGATTTAACTGTAAGCTTGAAACGATAAAGGCAGACGAAAACGAGATAAATCGTTTTTCGAGTACGGTAATCCATTGCGAACAAGGTGCAGGAGACTGCATTGAAATCAAAAATGAAAAAATGACGGCGCGTATCAGTAAAAAAACCGGTCTTATCGATCTTTTCGAGGTAAGTGGAAAGACGTATATAAAAGAAAGCGGCGTACTTGAGGTTTATCGGGACGACGAGGATCCGTGGGCAATGAATGTAGACGGGTTTACTGACCTTGAAGGTCGATTTGCGTTAATGACAGATGCCGAAGTAAACGCATTTTTAGGTTATCCGGATGAGACGATGCCGAATGTTCGTATTGTGGAAGATGGTGCTGTCCGAACGATAGTGCAGGCGTTTTTCGTCTTTGGGAAATCTGTGGCAATGGTACAATATACATTACCTAAAAACGGCAAGACAATCGACATAAACATAAAAATATTTTCAACTGCGCCGAATAAAATGATAAAATACCGTCTTGACACCTCTGTGAAAGGTGTACCCTGGGGCGAAACGGCGTTTGGTGCGGAGATTCTCGATAAAGAAGAACGCGAATCTGTGTTTCATAAATGGTGCGGCATAAAAGGTGAGGGAGGAAATGTATATGTCCTGAACGAAGGCACTTATGGAGGAAGCTTTACGGAAAACTGCATGAAGCTTTCTCTCTTAAGAACACCCGTATATTCTGCACATCCCATCGGCACATTGGATGCAGATGGCGAGGTAAGATGGAAAAGGGAATATGCCCCTCGTGACAGGTTTATAGATCGCATCGACACAGGAAAAAGAGAATTTTCGTTCCGCCTCACAGCGGAAGAAAATCCTTCCTGTGCTGCACAGGTATTTAATGAAAAACCGCGTGCGCTGTCGTTCTTCCCGTCCGGTGACGGCGAAAAACAGGAAAGTGGCATTTTCATAGACAATCAGGATATTCTTCTGTCGTCTGTACGGAAAAAAGGAGATAAGTTTGAACTGACAGTATATAATAGCCGGGATACGGATACCGAAGCAGTCATATCATTTGTAAAACAAAATCAGAAAATAAAGCTTGCATTTGTAAAACATGAATTGAAAATACTGGAAGTATAGGCAATTTTTACGGAGAAAGGAAAACAGAATATGCTGACGAAGGAATTATATGAAACATATAGTATGAAGGCACTGGAATATCTTGATGAAGCAGGGATTGCTTTAACGGAAGAAGAACGGAAAAACGTAGAAGTTGCCGAATACGAGCTGGGTTGTCTTGATAAGGTAGGCCTTGAACTCGTGGTTTACGTAAACACCGAGCGCTGCTGTGCAAAAGAATTAGTGCTTTTGCCGGGACAGACCTGCCCCGAGCATCGTCACCCCGAAATTAACGGAGAAGAAGGCAAGGAAGAAACCTTCCGTTGCAGATGGGGGACGGTGTATCTTTACGTAGAAGGGGAGCCGAAGGAAGGCGCACTTGCCACAAATCCCCCCGAAGGCATGGAAGAATATTTTACATGCCGTCACGAGGTCATTTTAAAGCCGGGTGAGCAGTATACCATTATGCCGAATACTTTGCACTGGTTTAAGGCAGGCGAGGAAGGCGCAGTTGTATCTGAGTTTTCCACGAAGAGCCGTGATGAATTCGATGTTTATACCGATCCGCGCATTGACGCGGCCGGCAAAAGAAATGTGTAAGGTGGCAACATGAAAAAGTTTGATGTGACGGCCCTCGGTGAAATTTTAATTGATTTTACCGAAAGTGGCACAAGCGAAAACGGCGCACGTCTATTTGAACAAAATCCCGGCGGTGCGCCGGCAAACGTACTTTCTGCCGTGGCACATCTCGGTGGAAGTGCCGCGTTTATCGGCAAAGTGGGAAAGGATATGCATGGCACATTCCTTCGGGAAACAGTAGAAAACTGCGGCATTGATACCCGTGGGCTTATCGAAACGGAAGAGGGGTTTACCACCCTTGCCTTCGTGGCACTAAAAGACGGCGAACGAAGCTTTTCCTTTGCAAGGAAGCCGGGGGCAGATACCCTTCTTACAAAAGAAGAAGTGGATTATGAAAGAATCCGTGAAAGCCGTATTTTCCATATCGGTTCTCTTTCTCTTACGGATGAGCCTGTGAAAAGCGCAAGCCTTGCGGCACTGGAATTTGCCAAAAAAGAAGACGTAATCGTTTCCTATGACCCGAATTACCGTGCTTCTCTCTGGAAGGACGAAGAAACGGCAAAACAGGAAATGCGTAGCCTGCTTCCTTATGCGGATGTCGTCAAGATTTCCGATGAGGAAACGGCGCTCCTGACAGATTTTGCAGGCGTGAAAGAAGCCGGAAAAGCACTGGTGGAACAGGGCATAAAAGTTGCCCTTGTAACCTGCGGCGGCGAAGGCGGCTATGTCTTCACAAAAGAAGGACATGTGCATGTGTCGGCAGAAGGCGGTAAACCCGTAGATACAACGGGTGCCGGGGATGCCTTTATGGGCGGATTTTTATATTGCCTTTCTCAAAGCGGCAAAAAGCCGGCGGCACTTTCTTTGGAAGAAGTAAAAAGTTTCGCTCATTTTGCAGCAAAGGTAGCAGGCGTCTGCATCGGAAGACGCGGTGCTATCAATGCTATGCCGACGATTTCGGAAGTGGAAGCATAAATATAAAACTGAAACCAAACGATTAATGTGAATTTTTGCGGTTTTTTAAAGAAGATATGGCCTTGAATTTCTAATAGAAAATCAATATAATAAGATTACAAAAAATATAGAGAGGTGTAATAACATGAAAAAAACACAAATGGCATATGCAATATGGCCCTGGGGGACCGAGACAAAGGAACAAGCAGAACTTGCGGCTAAGGAAATTACGGAAATTGGATACAAAAGCTTTGAGAGCGTAAAAGGTGCAATGTATGCATATGACCTTAATGCGAAAGAATATAAAGCTATGCTTGATAAATACGGACTGAAAGCAGAAAGCTTTTATTTCCATATTCCGGCACCGGGACGTGAGGATGAAGAATTGTTCAATAACCTTGAAAGGGAGCTGCAGTTTGCAGCGGAGATGGGCGTGGACAGAGTTACCTTGCAAGGAACATATGACCGTCCCCAAGTAATGGGGGAGAAGGAACACGAATATAACCTTAAGAATATGGTAAGATTTGCTAAAATTGCGAAAACATTTGGTCTTGCCACAGATGCACATCCTCATGTATATACGTATTTTATGTTTGAAGAAGATATTCATTATGTTATGCAGAATTCGGACAGAGATCTTATCTACTTTGCGCCCGATACTGCACACATCTGTGCGGCAGGCGGAAACCCGGTGGAAATGATAAGACAGTACGCAGATAGAATAAATTTCACGCATCTTAAAGATTTTAAAATGGGTGACGATGTCACTGATTCCGGTTGGGTTGATTCTAACGTCCCGGTTATGACCTGCTTCCATGCACTTGGAGACGGGACAATTGATTTCCCTGAAATATTCAGAATCTTGGAATCTGTAAACTATAGCGGACCGCTTTGTATAGAATTTGATCGTCCGCCTGTTTCCAATGCTGTAAGCGCAAAACAAAACTATGATTATCTCAGCAAGTTCCTGGAAGACTAAGAGGAACTGAAAAAATCAAAGCAGCTGGGTTTGGAACTGTTCGAGGGTGATTTCGCCGTTATAGCATTTCTTTCGTTCTGCACGGGCGGTTTTACCGAACACTTTAAATTCTTCCTTTGCAATAAGCTTTGCTCTCTGGCGAATACGATGGCTTTTGGAAAAGTTAACAATTTCAATTATATATTATATCCATGATATACCACAGGTATATGCCGAATGAATCGGGTTAAGGCGTAAGTCAGAAGGTTGACTTACGCCTTCAGTTTTTTTTATGTGGCAGTGCATTTGCGGAAATATTTGACATTCGATATGAAATATTGAATAAAGGGGGGCGAAACAAAAAATATGTTTTTACAGATATAGAAGCAAGGGGGTACATTGCCATGGCACACAATATTGCTGACACACACATAGCAGGAGTCTCGAAATATGAAGATTTGAATAAAAAGGTCATTAAGCACAGTGTTCCTATGTTTAATGCGGAAGAAAGGAGAGAATTGGAGGAAAAAATTGTGGAGGAGCTCTACAGGATATTTACGCATAAAGTAAAATAACGTAGCCACAGCAGAGAGGGGAAACCTTCTCCGCTGCAAAAGGAGGTATGGTATGGCTATAGCACTTTATGCAAGAAAATCCATAGAGCGTGAAAACAGCATTTCCTGCGAAACACAGCTCGAATATTGCAGGGCAATGATAAAGCCTGCTGAACGAGGCGAAAAAATACTTACTTTCGTTGACGACGGTTTTTCAGGTGGTATTGTAAATCGTGATGGTTTTCAAAATATGATGCGGAAAATTGAACAAGGCAAGATTTCTAAAGTTCTTGTTTACAGGCTTGACCGTATTTCAAGAAGTCTATTTTTCCTGTTTATGCGGTGAGGCGGATTCGAGGTTTCTTTATTGTATAGGTATTTCCGTTTTTAAGAAGATGTCCGGCGTTTGTTTGTTTTCAACAGATAAAACGTGGTATTATAGGTAAATGTTATAAATTTTCTATTTCCTCTTGACAAACGGGATATTTTGTGTTACTATAACGATATAGTGAATAATGGTTGGGAGTTGTGTGTGATGGTATAAGGGAATGATACGTTCGGTTGTTACGGAAGGAGTCGAAAGAATTAATGCGGCAAAGGAACGGAAAATGAACGGAAATAAATTTGGTGAATAAAATTTTTTAGGAGGTTTTTAGTATGAAAGGATTTAGGAAAACAGTAGGCTTATTGCTTTGCATCTGCATGTTTGCAAGTCTTGGTATGGGTGCCGCGGCGGAAGAGGTCATCAGTCCTTCGGATTTGGCAGACGGCACAGCGATTATAGAAGTGACGCCTGACAGCGAAGGCTATGCACCGCCCCAGGGATTTGATGGCAGCTATATGAAAATAGTGCAAGATACCGCTTTTAATACGCCGATTGCAGGCAACTTGGAAGCAGGAGAAACGTATTCACTCTCTTTCCGGTATAAAGCAACGGGTGCAGTTCGTTCTATTCGTTTGTATGTGTATCATGTAAACAGTGAGGAAAATGGTGGAAAAGCAGTGGATATCAGCTCATATGTTAATTCTAAAGGATACGTAACCATTTCCTGCGCAGAGGGAACAGGGAACTGGCAAACTTATGCAACGACGATTGCCATACCGGATTACTTTACGAAGGATGTGGCAGAGTTAGAGGAAAAGGGTATTTATAAAACTGCAAGCCACGTAGCCATAAAGCTGAACGTTCGCGCCGGTTCTGCAATGGAAATTGCAAATATGAGCTTCAATACTAACAAGGTGGCAAACTATGATTTTGAAGGCTATGATGCCGAGTCTCTTGCGACGGCACCGGCAGGCTGGACTTGGGGAACCAACGACAACGGCGCACTTGAGGAAGTTGCCGTTGAAAACGGGAATGCATTTGTTCGTCTTGTTCCCAATGATGTATCCGTAAAACGTATGCCGGCCGCACAGCAGACCCTTGTGGGACTGAAGCCTTCCACGCAGTATAGACTTTCTTTTAAATTTCGGACGACTTCCGTAACCGCAGGATATGCAAGACCTTGTGTGACTTTCATAGAATATTACACGCCGTTAGGAGAAACTGCGGAAAGAAAAACATCGGTTGAGTACAGCCAGAGCGGTTTCAGATATGCGCCTACCTTCAGCGACTTTGGCGACAGAAGTGTAACAAGTACAAAGGATGGTACAAAATCTTACTATAATAAGACAGAAATGAAGCTTGCGGATGCAACTCCAGGTACATGGACGGACTACACAGTATACTTCACAACACCTGCAACGGCGGATGACGACACATTAAATGTCGTATTATACCTGCAGGGTGACGGCAACGGTAAGCTTGCAGACGGGACAACATTTGCAGAATTCTGCTATGACAATGTTATTTTAGAAGAAGATTATACGGAAGTGAAGCTTTATAATGCTGCCGGCACACAGGTAGAAGCACTTACGGCCGGTGAAGAAGGTAAAGTGGTTGTACACTACGTACCGAAGACACTATGCACGGAAACGATGGATGTTTTTCTGGCGGTCTATGCAAAGAAAGGCACGGTAAAGAGCTTGAAGGATGTTGACATTATTTCCGCAGCACCTGCCGGAGCAGTTACCTTTGCAGAAAGTGCAAGTTTTACACCTTCTCCGCTTTGCATTCTGCCGCAGGAGTATGAACTTACGGTAAATGTACCTTCCAAATCAGAAGGCGATATTACGGTCACTGCACTCCTGTTTGACAACATTGCGGACATGAACGTGACAGAAAAATTCATTATTCCCGTAAAGTAAAGGGGGAAACCGTATGGTAGCTATGACAAAAAGACTCACCCGCATCCTGGCGTTCCTTTTGTGCACACTTATGATGAGCAGTATACTGATAGGAATGTCGGTAAGTGCTGAAGCTGGGGAACATCTGAAAAACGGCGATTTTGAAAACTGGTCTCTTGGCGCGCCACCCGCCCATTGGGGCTTTAAGGGCGGCACCTTCGGCAAAAACTTAATTATGGAAACGGAAAATGCCCACGGCGGAGAGAAGGCGGCAGGGCTTAAGACGAACGAAAGCAGTGCCTATCTTTCCCAACGTCTGGACAGATTGGTTGGCGGAAAAATGTATACGTTCCGTGCCTTCCTTCTGCCGGTAAAAAGAAGCGGACAGGGTGGCAGAATTACTGTTGACTTTATGGACGAAAACGGCCAGGCACTCTCCCGTGCTGCTGCAAACTTTGCCGACACACCGCTGGGGAAATGGAGCGAGGTAAAATACAGCTTCACGGTGCCGGAGGATACAGTGTGGGCATCCTTCCTTCTGCGTGTTTCCGGCGGTACGGACGAAGAAATCTACTGGGATGACGTTTCGCTCACGGGCGAGGTTTCCGATTATGATCCGGAAGCGGAAGAAAAGGAACAAGTGGCACAGCTGCAGGCCACCGGTCTCGAATTTGTCAAAAACGGTAGCTTTGAAGCATGGGGCGGCATTGGTCTGCCCAGCGAATGGGCCGCAAAAGGCGGCGAGATGAACAAGGAAATCTTCATGGAGGAAAGCGACACAGCTGACGGTACCAGGGCACTGAAGTTTAAAAAGGCCGAAGGGAGCGTGTGGCTTTCGCAAACCGTGTATCCGCTGACGGTGGGCAATACATATGCCTTCAGCGGTATGCTGAAGCCTTTGACGAAGAATGCCGGCGGTTCTATTGTAATCATTCACTACGATGTAGATAAAATAGAGCTAAAGAAAATCAACAAGGCCTTCCCGGATGCGGAGGTTAATAAGTGGACAGAGGTCTACACGACCTTCACAGTACCGGAGAATACGACGCAGACAGTCGTTCAGGTGCGTTTACCTTCGGTTACGCCGGGCGAAACAGATACGGAGATTGCGACCGTTTTATGGGATAAAATTTCCGTTATGGGCGAAGGGGAACTGCCGGAGCCGGAAGCGGAGGCTGCATTTGTGGAAATGCCTGCATTTTCACGGGAGCTTCTCACAAACGGTGGATTTGAAGAAGGAAATTTACCCGCGGTGACAAACTGGTCGCCGTTTGATGACAGAGACCCGAAAACCTGGGTGGATAATCGATTTGCATCTGTAGTTGAGGGGGCGGGAAGAGACGGAAGCCGTGCCCTGCGTATTACTACAACGCTTGAAAACCTGCCCTGGACAAAACAGCTTGTGGCAGGAGAAAATTTCGATCCGAATGCCGTATACCAGGCAAGCTACTGGTTTAAGGGCGAAGTGGCAACGGTTGGCTGTAAATTTGAATGGTACGATGCAGACGGCAACTATATGGGCGGTGCATCGGGACACATGGACGGATACACAGGCGGCGAATGGAAACGGTTTGTTAAAACCTTCTCCCCGCCTTCGGAATGTGCAAAGGTCATGTTCTACGTTCGTATTTTTGCACCCGGCGAAGCGTACTTTGACGATGTTTCTTTCTATATGATTGAAGAAGCACCGGTACGCCCGGTTCATCTTTCCACAAACGAGGTATTCTTCTATACGGATATGACGGAAGGCATTGCAACGGGTGCGGCAGACACGAAGAAATTCCCTGCACTCAAAGAAGGTGGCCGTGTGGACTTTCAGATGCAGGACCCGAGCGGTGTCGTACTGTCTTCCGGTTCTGCACCTCTGGCAGACGGGGCGGCTACATGGAAGTTTGATCCGAGGCAGATGACGGAAGAGGGACAGGATTACACTATTACCGCCACGATCTATGATGCGGCGGGAAATATGGTCGGTACGGAAACACAACGAATTTGCCGATACAAACGGCCGGAAATGATGACGCCGGACGGGCAGTTTGTGATAGACGGCGAGCCGTTTTATCCCGTATTCGCATGGCATGTACGTGCCACAGAGCTCGGCTTTATGGCGGAAATCGGCGTGAATACCACCCAGAGCGTAGCACCGCTCAAGGAATACCTGGACGAAGCGGAAAAACACGGCATTAAGGTTGTTGCCCGCATATATCCGGACATGAAGCCTGCGGGGCACCCGGATAACTACGAAAACTCTAAACGTGTTATTTCAGAGCTTTGGAATCATCCGGCACTGCTTGCATGGGCAGTTATGGATGAACCGTCCTTGAAATTCCCGAACCACTGGGATCTTTTCTATGATACCTACAAGCTGGTGCGTGATATTGATCCGCTGCACCCGGTCTTTATGATTCAGTGTGCACCCGATTATTATGAGGAATTCGGCAAATATGTGGACATTGTTGCACTGGACCCGTATCCGGGGTCACCTGACAAACTGCAGAAGGTCGGGAATTATGCAAGAAGAGCCGCACAGGCTTCCCATTATCATAAGGGAAACATGGTTCTGAATCAGACATATCTGGAAGGCACGTATTTCCCGACACTTATGGATGTACGAAACCTCTGGTATCAGGCTCTGATGGCCGGTTCCACTTCAAACGGCTTTTATGCATTCTATGATGCTACAAAGGATGAAAACGGCAATGTAATCGATTTGAACGAATCGGACATCTGGCCGGGTATGGTGGAATTTAAGAATGCAGAAATGCAGGAATCGTATGACCTGTTCTTAAAACAAAAGTATCCGATTTTCAGCAGCTTCTGGAAAACAGATGTACCAATCTGGACGGCATATGTAAAAGACGGCAAGGTCAGCATTATTGTTATAAATCCCAATAATGTGGAGGATAGCGTGTCCATTCCCCTTGTGAGTGACGGCGGCACAGTCAGCATTACCGGCTTTACTGCAAATGTGAAATACGGCGGGAGCGGCACAGTTGCCTCTGCCGGAAGCACCTTAGACCTGACCCTTGCCCCCAATGCGGCACTTGTATATGAAATCACGCCCAATACGGCAACGGATTTCTCCGGTCTCTACGCAACGAAATACAGAGATTTACAGGATTATCCATGGGCGGCAGAACAAATCAGACGTCTTGAGAATAAAGGCATTGTCAACGATATGACGGCGGCGTCCTATGCACCGGAGAAGAAGATTACAAGAGGTGATTTCGCCATGTTCTTAATTCGCACGCTGGGTCTTACAAGCGATGCGACAGAGCTGTTTGCCGACGTTGACCCGAATGCGTATTATGCGAAGGAAATTGCAATCGGTAAAGCACTCGGCATTCTGAAAGGAACAGACGGTGTAAACTACAATCCCGAAGCGGAAATTTCCCGTCAGGATCTGATGGTAATTTGTGCACGCGGCATGCGTCTTGTTCGTGCACTGGAGGAAGGCGATGCTGCCACATATCTGCAAAGCTTTTCGGATAATCAGCTGATTGCCGATTATGCCACGGCAGATGTTGCGGCGATGGTACGCGGCAACATTGTAAAAGGCAATGCAGATGGCACTGTCAACCCTCGTGGAAATACGACCCGTGCCGAAGCGGCAGTTGTTATGGATCGTATTCTCAATTGGAGTAAGTAAGAAAGCGTGGGACTGTTTAAAAAGTCAAATTTAAACAGTCCCTGGTTTTTAGGGTTGAGAAAGGAAGCGTAGATGTGTACTACAGTTAAAAAAATAAATTGCGTATATGTACGGATACTGTGCGTACTGCTTTTCGTAACGTCCCTTTCATGCCCTGTGGTCAGCGCAGAAACGACTGTGTTGCAGTCCGACGTACATAATTTCGTGAAAAACGGAAGCTTTGAAGAATGGGGCAGTATCGGTTTTCCGAACAGTTGGGATGCGAAGGGCGGCACCATGGGCGTAGAGTTTTTCCGGGAAGATACGGACGTATATGACGGAACGAAAGCCGCACGCTACAAAACAGAGACGGCAGCGGCATGGCTTTCGCAGACCTTACACCCCTTAACACCCGGAAACGAGTATACTTTCAGCGGCGCCCTGAAAATTCTGAAAAAGGATTCCGCAGGGTCTATTAAATTAACCTTCTACGATGTAAACGGTACCCAGATAAAAGCAATCAGTGCACCATTTTCTGATGTGACGGTGAATACATGGACAGTTGTATCCAAGGTGTTCACGGCGCCGACGGGGACAGCGAAAACAACCCTGATGGTACGTATCGCCGGCACTTCCGGCGCAATCCTCTGGGATATGGTTTCGGTTATGGGGGAAGGTGAGCTTCCGGAGGAAGATGATGAGACGTCTTCGTTTGTCGAAATGCCGGATTTTGCCGAGGAATTGCTGGATAACAATAGCTTTGAAGAAGGTATTTTGCCCGTTGCTTCCGATTGGTCGCCTTATGGTAAAAGCTGGAATGGTAATACAAATATTTCTGTGACAACGGATGTTGCCCATACAGAAAGTCGGTCTCTGAAAATTACGACAACAGAGACCAATTTGCCTTGGTGCAAACAGCAAATCATCAGTTCGACTTTTGAAGAGGGTGCCGTATTTCAGGCAAACTTTTGGTATAAGGGTGAGGTTGATACGGTTGGCTGTAAGTTTGAAAGCTATGATGCAGAAGGGAACCCCTTAGGCGGCTATTCGGTACATAAGTCGGGATACACAAGCGGCGAATGGGTGCAGTTTTGTGCAAACTACGAGCCGCCCTGTAAAGGTGTGGCGTTCGTAATGTTTTATGTTCGTATTTTTGCGCCCGGAACGGCATATTTTGATGATGTTTCCTTCTATCAGATAGAACTGGCACCGGATCGGCCGGTTGCACTTCGTACCGATGAAGTATTTTACTATTCGGATATGGAAACGGGTATTGCGACTGCGGAAGCGGATTTAGTAAAGCATCCGGAGCTTGCATGCGGTTATGTCGATTTTGCGCTTCGGGATGAGGCGGAGACTCTTCTGGCATCCGGCTCCGGTCAGATTTCGGAGGGCGTAACCACATGGAATTTTGATCCGGGACTGATGGCGACAGAGGGCAAGGACTATAAGCTGACAGCCACCATTTACGATGCTGACGGCAATAAGGTCGGGAGTGAAACCGATAAGATTTCCCGGTATGCAAGACCTACAATGCTGGCAGAGGACGGAACCTTACGCAAGGACGGCGAGCCATTTTATCCGACATTTGCATACCATGTGCGTGCAAGTGAGCTTGTGTACATGAAAGAAATCGGCGTAAACACTGTGCAGAGTACGGCACCGCTGGAAGCGTTTCTGGATGCGGCACAGGCACAGGGGATTATGGTGCTTGCCCGTATGTATGGTGACATGAAGCCTGCAGGACATCCGGACAATTATGAAAATACAAAGCGTGTTGTTTCGGAGCTGTGTGACCATCCTGCCCTTTTAGGCTGGATTGTTATGGATGAGCCTTCCCTGCATTTTCCGAATGCTTGGGATTTATTCTATGACACCTATAAGCTGATTCGTGATATTGATAAAAAGCACCCCGTCACGATGACGCAAAATTCAGTAAGCGATTACGAGCGGTACGGTAAATATACGGATATGATTCTGATTGATCCCTATCCGGGCACACCGGATAATTTGCAGAAAGTCGGTACGTATTCCATGCGTGCGGCACAGGGCTCTCATTATCATAAACCGGCACTGTGCCTGAATCAGGCATATTTAGAAGGCACGTATTTCCCCAGTATTATGGATGAAAGAAATATGTGGTATGAATCCCTGATGGCAGGCAGTACCGGAAACGGTTTTTATTGCTTCTATGATGCCTATACCGATGCAGAAGGCAATGTACTTGATTTAAATGCATCTCCGCTATGGCCGGGACTTGTGGAATTTGCAAAGGCAGAGATGGAGGAGTCCTATGACGTCTTCCTACGCCGGAAATATCCTATATTTAACAGCTTTTGGGGCAGTGATGTCCTATGGACGTCCTATATTAAGAATAACAAAATTAACGTGATTGTTGTAAATCGCAAGAACACGCAACAGGCGGTTTCCATTCCCCTTGTCAGCGACGGCGGTACTGTTCGTATAAACGGTTATACAGGCGTTCTGAAATACGGCGGAAGCGGTTCGGTAAGCGGCAATGGGGAAATACTGGACGTAACGCTTGCCCCCAATGCGGCACTTGTGTATGAAATTACATCGAGCACAGCACTTGATTTTTCGGATTTGTATACAACAAAATTCAGAGACCTGCAAAGTTACCCTTGGGCGGCAGAACAGATTCGACGTTTGGAAAACAAAGGGATTGTAGTTGGTAAAACGGCGGCATCCTATGCACCTAATGAAAAAATAACAAGAGGCGATTTTGCCATGTTCCTTATTCGCACGCTGGGGCTTACAAGCAATGCTACGGAGCTGTTTGCCGATGTAGACCCGAATGCGTATTATGCAAAAGAAATCGCAATCGGTAAGGCACTTGGTATTCTGAAAGGAACAGACGGTACGAACTTCTTCCCTGCCGAGGAAATTTCCCGGCGGGACTTAATGGTGATTTGTGCACGCGGTATGCGTCTTGTTCGTGCACTGGAAGAAGGTGAGCCAGAAACATATCTGCGTAATTTCTCCGATGACGAGTTAGTGGCAGATTACGTTGTGGCGAATGTTGCAGCGTTGGTACGCAGTAACATCGTACGCGGAAATGCGGACGGAACCATCGAACCACTTGCCAATACAACGCGTGCGGAAGCGGCGGTTTTGATGGACCGTATTCTCGCTTGGAATACAGGAAAACCAGATGTATCGTTTGATGTCGCCCATCTGACTAAAGAGGAACAGGGAGCTGTTTTTAATCTTGCTTTTTCGGATGGAGTGTGGCAATCTGACACATTCTGGTACGCAACGCAGAAAGAAACAGATTGTACACATTATCTTTTTGCAAACGGAGCCGCGGAGGCGGAAACATTTACGGCTTCCGTCAACGGTGATGCAGTTACGGCGTTGGCAGGCACGAATCCTACTCGTGTAAGTTTTTCAAATAATGTAATAACCGTAACCGTGCTACCGGGCGAAGTGGTATATTGCAAGATTTCGACAGAGAAAACGACCGGACTTTATTCCGATAACGTCCGCTGGCACACGATACCGACTACGGCGTATACGTTATATAGTGCATCAAATAACGGTCGTGCATTTATAGCAGTATATACGGAACAAAACGGCGTGAAAGAGTTGCTTTCAATTATTATGGAGAATGAAGAAAGACCGGTAGAAGGGAATGTTTACATGGTGGGAATGGAATGGAATGCTATGGAACCATGCTCTGTAGCTTATGTGCTTCGCAGAGAATAGACCTTAATATGATGTTTACAGGTTGTCACAAAACAATGCAGTAAAAGCCGCATTTCGTGACAGCCTTGTTTTTGTAATACAATAGAAAAGAAAACAGATGTAAACAGAATCAAATAAAAGCAGGAGAATTTAGTATGACACAGAAAAATATTTTTTCATTATTGCACTTTTCCTTTGACGGAAAAATTGAAAGAACAGAATTTGACGGCGTATATGTATCCTATGACGGAAAAAATGCCGTGATTGGTGCAAAGGATGAAAGTACATTTGCCCGGGGATGCTTTTTGCTGGCTTCCGAAATCCGAAAGGGGAAAACAGCCTTTGAAATCCGCCAAAAACCGTCTTTTGAAACCTGTGGCGTTATGTTAGACGTTTCAAGAAATGGCGTTATGCAGGTGGAAGCGGTGAAGAAGTATCTGACGTATATGGCGGCACTCGGTATGAATATGCTGATGCTGTATACGGAGGATACATATGAACTAAAAGAATATCCCTACTTCGGGTATCTCCGGGGCAGATATTCCGAAGCGGAACTTCGTGAAATTGACGATTATGCATATGCACTCGGCATAGAGGTGATTCCTTGTATTCAGACGCTCGGTCACATGGCGCAGTATCTGAAGTATGACGGTATTACGGGTGACATACGGGATACGGCAAGTGTTTTGAAAATCGGAAGTGATGCAACATATACCTTTATTGAAGCATGTATCAAGGTAATGCGCCGATGTTTCCGTTCTAACCGTATTCACATCGGCATGGATGAGGCACATGATATGGGGCTTGGTAAATACCTGCGTGAAAACGGGTTTCATGACCGTTTTGCGATTTTTGCAGAGCATCTTGCAAAAACAGTTTCTATCTGCAAAAAGTATGCCTACAAACCCATGGTCTGGAGTGATATGTTCTATAATTTTGCCTCCAAAACCCACTCCTATCGTGATACAGAAACATGTGTACCGAAGGAACTGGTGCCGGAGGAACTGGAAATTGTGTACTGGGATTATTACAGCACAGATGAGGACTTTTTTGACCGGATGCTGGCAAATCATAAACGGGTTACGGAAAAAACAGTTTTTGCAGGTGGACTGTGGACTTGGTTTGGCTTCGTACCCCGTACGGAAATGGCATTTGCAAATGCCATTCCTTCCCTTCGCGCGGCAATTAAAAATAACATTTCGACAGTGTTTGCCACCATGTGGGCAGATAACGGCTGTGAAACCAATCATTTTCTGGCGGTGCCGCTTTTGGCGCTGTATTCGGAACTTAACTATCGCGGTATAGATTGTTCCATGGCGGAAATTTATGATACGGCAATGTCTCTTACAGGCGTGGATTTAGATTTTCTGCTGAAGCTCTCCAAAGCTCACGGTATGCCTACCGACAGGCCGCACCGCACATTTCTGAATGCGCTTTTGTACGGCGATGCATTTTATGCGTTGCCGGAACTTGGCGAAGAGGATGCACATTATCTGCCGGACATCGAAACGGCGCTTTCTATGGCATATGCCGCCCATGAGAAAAACGACGAAAATAAAGAAATGTATTTGTACTATATTACCGTATTGGAAATTCTGAAAGATAAAGCAGAATTACGATTTTCTCTGCGTGAAAAGTATTTACAAAATAATAGGAAATATCTTGAGGATGCTGCCGGGACATTGTTGCCTCGTGTGATTGAAAATGTGGGGAAGCTACACCGTCTTTTTGAAAAGCAGTGGAAAGCGGTGTATAAACCCTTTGGGTATGAAGTTATGGTAGCGCGATTCGGAAGTACCGTTTATCGAATGGAATATGCAATAGAAGTCATCCGGGACTATCTTTCGGGCAAACGTGCAAAAATCGAAATGCTGGAGGAAGATGTTCTTCCTTTCAAAGAAGCGGCACTGATTCGTTTTTATGAGAACTGCATAACGCCCAGCGAAATCCTATAATTATGAAGTATTAACGTCAAGATGCTGTAGCAAAATGAATCTCATTATGCTACAGCATCTGCTTTTTATGTCGTTTCTCAGTATCTCGCCAGCTTGCCGGCTTTGTCAGCAAGCTGGCGAGCGTGTACGCTCAAATATTCACCGAATGTTGTGTCTGCTTCTTTACAATGGAATTAGCGGTAAGCAATAACCATTTCCTGGTCGGATGTGTCCCAGAAAGCCCAGATATAGTCTTCCGGAAGGAAGTCTGTAGCTGTACACTGGGTCAGGGCCTGTTTTTCACTGTTCCAGATAAAGAAATTACCGATTGTGGGCAGCATACGGGTGGCATCCAACTGGGAATCGTCACCAAAGATATCGCCAATGTTTGTCGATACCAAAATACCCGATTTCAGAACCTTGATTACGGTACCGCAAAGTGAGAAATTGCCGCCACGATAGAAATTATCACGTGTGCCCTGTAACAGAATTTCACCCGAGCTTACGGAAAATTCCACATTGCCGGAATAGTTTGCACGGTGCGCAACCGATACCATGGTCAGCTTGTTTTCACTGTCAACCGAATACTGGATGACATCACCGACAGTCAGATCCGCCGGATCCATGAAGAGTTCTTTACGGTATTGATGTTTATTTGTAATATACTTATAGTCACCGCGTATTTTCGTTCCGTCTTCGTCTTTTTCCGTATACCAAGCAAGGTCTTCCGTTAAATTTGCATTTGCAGCCTTATACAAGCAATACTCTAAAGAATCTGTAAGGATAGCGTTGATTTCCTGTCCACTCCAGTTCACCAGCTTAAGTACTTGCATGGGTTCGCCATCCTCGCTTAAAACGGTGCTGATTTTCGTAATGATGGCAGCCGGTACAGAGGCGGTAGGATAGGCGGTTATCACCGTTGTATCCTCTTCGGAATCTCCATACATAAGGTCATTACGCATAACCATAACCTTGCAGAAATTGCTGTCATCAATATCATAGTAGGAGAGACAGCCCCAAGAGCGATATTCCATCATCGCCAGCCCCTGCACGTTCGCGGCTCCTACACTATATCCTCTTTCAACGGCAGGGTCTTTGGGGATTTTAAAGAGAATGGTGTTTTTGTTCGCATACACACGACTAAATAGCACGCCGTCCAGGTACTGCAGACCACCGTCTACATAGGAAGCATCATCCATATAGCCTTCTTTTTCACCGTTGAAGGCACGGACCTGTTTTACATCATTTTGGTAGATGTCCATGCTGAATTCGTCTCCGAATTTTTCTTCATCTTTTTTAAGAAGAGAGGTCTTATTCACTGCCGTTTCAATTTCCGTAATCAGACCTGCCTCGTTTGTCTTATAGGAAATAAGCTGTGGCACAACCGTCCCGTTTATTGCGACAAAAGAAGGTGCAACGTCATCCCCCCAGATATTCGCCTCTGCACGTGTCGCATCCAGAAGGGAAGCACTGTCGCGTCCCTGTCCGTTAAAGCGAACGGTTTCCTCAAGATCGAATACCTTCCATTCGCCGGTTTGGGTATAGATTTTCAGCTGCGGCTTACCATTTAAGCCCTTTGTCTTTTCTGCATTCTGGAGCCATCCGTAAATGCGGCTTGTATCATAGCTTGTATCCATTGCCGCGATAGCACCTGTAAAGTCAAGGTAATATGCTGCATTCTGCCCAAGCTTTACGTCACTGATCGTTAGGGGTGCCGCAACGGAATAGACATCTTCGCCGATGACAACCTCGTCTGTGCCGCTGATAATTTCGGTGATTTCACCGGTAATCTGCGAATTGGAACGATAAATGCGGCGAACGCGGCTTGTGTTAGACGGCAGGCTCTCGGCAATCGAAAGCACATCCCATTGCATAAGGCTGTCGAGGGTAACGCCATTTCCGTTCGCATCGGTCATCACAGTGGGAAGGGTGTTGTCACTAAGATCAATGATCGTAGACGGCGTACCGCTTCCCGCAAAATAAACCTTATTCTCTGTGGAGAGAACATTTTCCACAATATGGTTTTCATATTCCCAAACCATAACAAGGTCCACGTTTCCCCCTTCAGCCACAAGACGTACCGTTCCGATTTCAGGCACGATCAGGTTGTTTGTCATGGTTTCTTGGCGGCCGTTGTAGATAAAGGTCGCACCGGCAATACTGACCTCTTGCTCTTTACCTGCCGCATCCAGATATACAAATTCTGCTGTGTCGGTTTTGGACTGAATATCCTGTGCTCTGACATCCATGATTTCTACACTTGCACGGGGTACGATTGCCAAGATGACAGGAATTTCGCTTCCATCCTCACGCTTTGCATAGATGTCACTGCGGATGCCGAGCATATCCTGTGCATTTGTCTCGCCCTTTTTCATAATCTGGGCACCCACTTTAACCTCATCGCCCAAAAGCTTGCGGCCTTCCAAAGCGGTCCCAAACTGTGCCATGGGGGTGGCGGTGATTTCGCCGATCCACTTTTCTACCTTCAGGTAGTAGGAAAGCAGGGTTTTCGTTTCGGTGCTTTCAAAATCATAGGCACCTTCGCCGAAGGTGTACTGCAAAAATAGTTCTGTATCCAGTGCGTTATAGAGCAGAATTGCCATATTGCCACGTGTCATTTCGCCGCCTTGTGTTACACCTCTTAAAAGGTCAAGCTGTGCCGCCTTGGAAAGATATCCGGAGGGGTAGCCACCCAAAACGTCTGCCTGTACAGTGTAACCGAGTGCAGCCACAACCATTTTTACAGCCTGCTCGTATGTAACGCTTTTATCCGGTTCGAAGGTAGTGGCACTTGTGCCGTTTATAATGCCCAGCTGATACGCCGCTGCAATATTGGCATACGCCCAGTGACTTGCGGGAACGTCCGTAAAGATGTTCCAGCCAAAAGTAACGCCGTCCATATCCATGGCACGGAGAATAATTGTAGCCATTTCTGCTCTTGTGAGCAAGCTGTTCGGCTCGTAGACGCCTTCCGATTTACCTTCTACAATGCCGAGTGCCGCCAAAACACCGACGGCGGTTTCGCATTTTGTTCCTTCCGTATCGGTGAACGATACGGCGGTGGTGTTTACCGCTGACATTGTAAAGAGCAATACAATTGTGAGCAGCAGGGTGAGTCCTTTTTTCATAAAAATCTTCTCCTTTATTTGTACTGAAATGCGTATCGCAGTTTATATCGCTTCCGAATAAATGAAGCGTTCGAGTTCCTGTGGATCGCCGTGGAAAACATAGCTTTTTATACCAAAATCCCGTGCACCCTGTACGTTTTCCTCCAGATCGTCTATAAAAAGGCACTCCGAAGGCGAAACGCCAAACTGCCTGCAGGCAGCATCAAAAAAGCCGGGATAAGGCTTCCGTATACCAATATCTGCAGAAAAAATCATATCGTCCATAAAGGGAGCCGCTTCGATTTCGTGCATTTGTCTTGCATGATAAAGGTCTAAGTTGGAAACAAGGTACAGCTTAAAGCCGTCCTCTTTCAGCGTTTTCAAAAGTTCAAGCATGCCGGGAAGTGCCGGAAGGACACACATATGATAATCGACTGCTTCTTCGACATACCCGTGTAAGTGTAGCGGCAGTTCTTCCTTCAGAAGGCGTTTATAAGTATCTCTTTCCATAATGCCTTCATCCAGATGATTCAGGTACTTGTCAACGGAAAAGGCAGCCTTTTGAAAAAATTCAATATCTGTTTCATCTGTAAGACCGGTGTTCCGTAAAATTTGCTTACCTGCGCCGTCCAAGGGATGCTCCACAATGGTTCGGGCATAGTCAAACAAGAGATGATTGATTCGTCTTGATTTCATTTTGTCTTCCTTTCTAAAGTCAACATTCTGTATACGAAAAACGCAGCATGTTCCACGAATGTTTTTTCAGAATGATTTTTTCACCGATGGGAACATTTTGCGCCCTGACAGATTCCTTTTCGGCGGTGTTTTTTTCTTCCGGATTTTCTGCATATAATTCAATATGTTCTATCAGCGTAGAGTCTCCGAAATTTTCAAAAAGGGGTATAAGCTCCATCCCATCGGTCATACAGCGGTTGACTGCAAACAAAATAAGCTCATGATTTTCCGCATTATGAATGACAGCACTTTCCAAATAAGGCACATTTTGATGCTTTTCCGTAGAATATGCATCACACTTGATTTCTGTCCGCAAGGCAGTACCTCTGCCATACAAGGATGCATAGAGAAACGGGTAATAAATGGTCTGCAGCCACGCCTTACCGCCCGGATTTGTCATAATGGGTGCAATGGCATTAACAAGCTGTGCAAGACAGGCTATTTTTACCCTGTCGCTGTTTTTCTGCAATGTTATCATCATACAGCCCACCATCAGCGCATCTCCGAAAGTATATGTACCTTCAAAACGGGGGGAACCGCATTCCCGTTTTCCGTCACCGTTTTGGCTTAAGTCCTTCGGAAATACATTCCATTCGTCAAAGGAAAGGTACATGGTTTTATCTGATTTTTTTATCGCCTTAATTGTATCACACATGGCAGAAACCGATTTGATATAATCATCCATATCCACCGTTTTTGCCAAAAGGTCAGGTAATGCATTGGCGCCTGCGTCATAATACTGATGAATGGAAAGATAATCAACAATGCTGTAGGTGTGCGACAAAACCACAAGCTCCCATTCGCCGAATCTTGGCATGTTGCGATGAGAACTGCCGCAGGCGATAAGCTCGATGGAAGGATCAAGCCGCTTCATAACCTTTCCTGTTTCTGCCGCAAGGCGGCCGTATTCCTCCGGCGTTTTCCGGCACATTTGCGCCGTGCCGCCCATCTCGTTTCCGAGACACCATAATTTAAAATCAAAGGGTGCTTCAAAACCGTTTTTACGGCGCATATCGGCATAATACGTGGGCGTATCCCCGTTGCAGTATTCAAGACAATTTCTTGCTTCTTCCACACCACGTGTGCCGAGATTTACAGACATCATAACGGTTGTGCCTGCCTTTTTTGCCCATGCCTGAAATTCATCAATTCCCACCGTGTTCGGTTCAATGGTGTTCCATGCAAGGTCCAGCTTTTGCGGTCTTTTGGCCTTGTCGCCTGTTCCGTCCTCCCAGTTATAGGCGGACAGAATATTCCCACCCGGATACCGCACAATGGGTACGTGCAGCTTGCGCACCTTTTCCAGAACATCCTGCCGAAAGCCCATTTCGTCCGCTGTTTCATGGTCTGGCTCGTAGATGCCGCCGTATACGGCTCTGCCGAATTGCTCGATAAAAGAACCGTAAATGCGGTTGTCAATATCGCCGATAACAAAATTTTTATTTATATATAATTCAGCTTGCATAAAAACCTCTCCTTTTTAACGAGGGTAGAAAAGGGTTATGCCAAATTCCACTTTTTCAGCATTTCCTTTTCGAAGTTTAAAATATATTTGGCTTCTTCGTCAATTCTGGCTTCCGAAGGATTGTCGATAAGGTCACGGAAAACATGGATATCTCTGCCAACCTCACCACCCTGCATAACAAACGGCTCACAAACAATTCTGTTTTTATAGCCGATATCGGAAAGTGCCCCGAAAATTTCATCCCAGTTAAGATGCCCTTTGCCGGGGGCGGTACGGTTATTTTCGCCGGTATGGAAGCTTGTGAGCTTATTGCCGACCAGGCGAATGGCATCGCCGATAGAATTTTCTTCGATGTTCATATGGTATGTATCGAGCAGTACGCCGATATTCGGGCTGTCGATTTCTGCCGCATAGTCTAGGGCTTCCTGCGCTGTGTTGATGAGGCAACCTTCAAAACGGTTTACGGCCTCCACGCAGTATGTAACGCCGCATTCCTCGGCGACTTTGATAATTTCGCGCATGCTTTTGAGGCTATTTTCAAGAAGCGGTCTTTTATCATTTAAAACATAGTTTGGAGTCCCCCAACCTGCGTAGCTTACGCCGGACAGAAGTGTGCCGTCCATTTTTTGAATCTGGCGAATAATTCTCTGGAGGTAATCCACGCCACCAAGGCGCACGGCTTCGTCCGGAGAAGACACATCGTAATTCGGGTCAAGACCGAGGCTATACGTAAGCTCAATGCCGACTTCATCCGCAAGTGCTTTTAAGAATTTCAGCTTTTCGTCCGACATTTCAAGCAGGGGCTGTGCCTGAAATTCAAGAATGTCGTACCCGATTTCTGCCGCCTTTTTAATGTATTTTGCGTGGTCTGCGTCCCAGTTTTTCTCCCAGAAGTTCATAAAAATGCCAAGCTTGTTCATTTCTTTTTCCTCCTATTATTGAATTACTTTTATTACATAGCCGAGATATTTATCCATGGCTTCGCCGACTGCCTTCGCCCATTGTCCTTTTGCAATTGCCACATGGTGGCGGTAGCCGTTTTCAAGCATATGTGTCAGAAGATTCGGCATACATTCTGCCTCTGCCACAATACCGCATCCGAAAAATGCGTCTTCAATTGCATCCTCTGTAAGGGTTGCATCAGCCGCAAAGGCGTGGAGCACACCGTCCTCTGTCTTAAAGCTGCCGAGCGTTACTTCGCCCGTACAAATTTCGCCGTTTACAATACCGACGCCGCTTCCCTCGCCAAAGGATTTTTTAAACATAAGATGCTCGCCGATTTTTGTTTCGGAAGCATAGAAGGAGCGGGGGATTGCCGCGCAATGGAAGAGAATGGTTTTGCTCGGGTCATCCTTGTAGTTATTGTTTACGTCCAGAAGCATTACGGGTGCGCCGGATGCCTCCTGCAGGGCGTACATCATAACCGCATTGTTTACATCCAGTTCACATGCCGCCGGAATGCCACGTTCGTTAAGGTCACTCAGTACAAGGCATGGGGCAATGGCATACCGCTTTTGGAATTCCTCCCAGCAACGAACGCCGACAGCCTGTAGATTATAGTCCGCAATCAGCTTATCCAAAGCAACGCCGAGCCTTGCGATGTTGTCCAGTTTTTCCGGCGGGTATGTGCCGAAATCTGTAATGGATGCATAGTATTTTTTCTTTTCTGCCAGTAAGTCGGCATCTGCATTGTCCATTAAATCAAAAACAAGACTTAAATCAATGGTTTCAATGTTAATGCCGGCACGCTGCATGGCAATTTCATCCACACGTACCGTTTTAAAAGCAGTTGTTCTTGCGCCTATGGCACCGATGTTGAAATGCTTAAGTCTTCGCACAACGCGGCATATAGCGGCAAAATAGGCAAGATCTTTTTTAAAGGCTTCGCTGTTTGGGTTAGTGGTAGCATCTTTCGTCAAAGTATAGGCGATACCGCATTGGCGAAGTACGTTGCACATGGCAATTTTGCCGCAAAGCGAATCGCGCCGATGGGCGAAGTCCATTTTTCCGGCTTCGTCCGGATATGCCTGCACCAAAATGGGAACGCCGGCATCCCGAAGTGCAACCGTGGCACCGTTTTCGTCCCCGAAATTCGGGAGGGAAAGGATTACGCCGTCAAATTCCCCTTTGTGTGCTTCCAGAAAATCGTGGTATAATTTCCCTTCTGCAATGGTTTCCACAGCACCGTAGCGTGTGGCGGCTTCATCCATGACGATGTAGTCGTAGCCGTTTTCCGTAAGTACCCTTTGCATATCTTCGCGTGCCGCGGCAATCAGTTCTCCCGGAAAGAAGCCGCGGTTGCCGAAAAATAAGGCAAAGGTCAGTTTTTCTTTTTTCATATTCATTCTCCTTATACATTAAAAGTTCTTCCTGTCATTGCACTTACATATTGTGCAAAACGGTTTGTATTTACATTTAATATGCTGCGCTCCTCAATGCCTGCCTCCTGAAGATGGTCAATCGCAGTCTGCACGTCGCCGACACCACCTGCAAAATGTGCATCAGAGGATATAACGAGCGGAACGCCGTGCTTTTGGCAAAGCCGCGCAATTTCCATACAGTTTTTGCGGCTTGTGGGGCGGCTCCGGAAGGAATACGCATTGATTTCCACAATTTTTTTATGTGCCGCAAAAGCACGGATGCCCTCCTCATAATCAAAGCGGAAAGCCTCCTCCCCGCAATGCCCGATAACATCCACATGGGGATTTTCCGCAATCCGGCACCAGAGCTGTGTGTGCCGTATCTCATCCATCGGCTTTGTTAAAATACCGTGGATGGAAGCAATAACCCATTCAAGCTTTTGCAGTACACCTTCCGGCACATCCAGCCGTCCTGTTTCGTCCAGTATATTTGCTTCACAGCCGCGAAGCAAATATACACCCTCATATATATCGGGAAGTGTGGCGCGCATACAGGAAAAATATGTATTGTCCGGTGCACACGGCATGATGCCTGTGTGGTCTGTTACGCATAAAAACGAAAGGTCGCGGCTTTTTGCCGCACGAATGTTTTCAAGCAGCGTGGAATGTGCGTGTCCGGACATAATTGTGTGCGTATGCGTGTCGGCAATAATTTTCATAAACTCACATCCTGTCCTTCCTATAATCGGATATGTGCGTCCGGCAGTCCTTCGGTGCTTACCGTTACGGCATCGGCGGTGGTGATAAGCTGCGCAAAGCCGTTGAAAAGCGGGATGCTGTTTGCTTTTTCATTGAGGTGTCCGTTCGGATCGCCGTTGCCAACCCCTAAAAGGGTACCGGCGGGTACGGCAAAGGATACCGTTTTATTGCAGTCGGGTACTACCGTCCCGTCCGCATCCGTTATACACACATTCACAATGTGCGCATCTGCATCCGCTTTGTCCGGTGTTGTATTCAAAATACGGATACAAGCAGGCGCGCCTGCCGTTTTCACTTCGTCACGTGCGGTCTGTCCGTTTCGGGCGGCGCACACCCGAATCGTACCCGGTGTAAAGGGCACGCGCCATTCGGCACGACAGTCGGTTACGGCAATTTCGCCCTGCGAGCAGTCGTTTACAAAAAGCTCCGCCTTTTCGGCGTTGGTATAGGCGCATACGCGCACCACCTCGCCCGGCGTATGATTCCAATGGGGGAAGAGGTGCACAAACAATTCTTCTCTGTACCATGAGGCAAGAAGATAGGCGTGGTCCTTTGGAAATCCGCAGTAATCGGTAAAGCCCCAATGGGACAGCACGCTTGGCCAGCCATAAGGCGTCGGCTCCCCTCTGTAATCAAAACCGCTCCATGCAAAACAGCCTGCCACGTATGGCTTATAAAATGCCGTGTGCATCGTTTCGGTGAGCGACTCCGAAAAGTCCCCCCAGTCCTCGCTGTAGTTTGCAAAAATTTGTTTATCCTTGTCGGTGGCATGCACACCTCTTGTAGCATAGGTCGGGCAGTTTTCTGTTCCGATCATAACCTTGTTCGGCGTGCGTGCGTGGGAAGAATCATACTCGGCAAGATGATAGTTTGCACCGATGACGTCCAGTGCGTCCGAAGCATTGGATTTTTCCAGAAGCCCGCCGTTTTGCGCACCGGTGATGGGACGGGTATCATCCAGCTTTAAAATGTGCGCCCGCATTTTTTCGGCAATGCGCCTGCCGCGGTCTTCTCTTTGCCATGGCTCTTCATTAAATAAACTGTATAAAAATACGCTGGGATGGTTTCTGGAAACATAAACAAGAGAAGAAAGCTGGCGCAGCACATCTTCTGATACCGCAAAATTTCGGTTTTCAACCATCACAAGCATTCCCTGACGGTCACATATTTCTAAAAGTGTTTCTGTCGGAGCGTGATGGGCACAGCGGTAGGCGTTGATGCCGAGCGATTTCAATATGGAAATGCGGTATTCCATGAGTGCATCCGGTACTGCCGCGCCTACGCCTGCATGATCCTGATGACAGCAGATTCCCTTTACGGGATACCGCTTTCCGTTCAAAAACATACCCTCGTCCGCTTTCCATTCTATTAGGCGAAAGCCCACCCCTGCTTTAAAGGTATCCAGGATTTCGTCATCCTTTTCAAGGGTACAAGTCAGGGTATATAATTCCGGCGTTTCCGGCGACCAGAGCGTCGGATTTTCCACCGGCATGGCAATGGTTTCTCCCTTTGCTGAAGCGGTTTTCGTTCCTATGCAGTTTCCTTTTTTGTCCGTAAGACAAAGGCGATACTGCATGGTCTCATCCGTGCCGATGCCGATTAAATCGGCTTCTACCATCCATCGGCCGTCCTTTTTTTCGCTTCTGACAAAGCATTTTTCCATATCTAAATGGGATTTGCCACGAAATTGTAAGTAAACATTTCTGTAAAGACCGGCACCTTCATACCACCAGCCCTCCCATCTTCTTGCATCGACATAAACGGCGATGGAATTTTCCTCGTTTTCCAGCAGATAATCGCCCACATCAAAGCTGAAGCGGTTATAGCCGCTGAAATTCCGTCCTGCCACAGTACCGTTTACAAACACTTCGCATTTTCCCAGTACGCCGTCAAATATAAGGCTGGCATCGCCGATTTCATCTTCGGGCAAACGAAAAGAAATAAAGTACCATCCCGTTCCTCTTTCTTTAAAACCGCCTGCGGCATATGCCTCTTTATCGAGAGGCAGCTCCGTTGCCCAGTCATGGGGTACGCGCACAGACTGCCATACGGTTTCTTCTTTGAACATATCCAGTTCTTTCAGGGCACCGCCGGCTTTACTGGTGGCATGGGATAAGTTAATGGGCATTTCGCTGACTCTGTCAAGCTCTCCGTGATGAAATTTCCAACCGTCGCGGAGTATCATATCATAATTCGCCAATGCCATTCATCCATACCTCCCTATACGAAATTTGGGGAGAAGCATAATGCTCCCAGTGTAATTCCATAGGACTGTTCCCTACATATTCCGACTGTTTTCCCATAATCTGAATCAGTCCGTTTTCCTTCAGCCTTACAAATGCATACAGAGGATCTTTATACGGTACAACATAATCCAGCTTTCCGTATTCCTTTTCCACCGTCGTCGCATGAGAAGAATGCTGTGTGTATTTCGGGCCGATATATTTATGACTTAAGCTGTTTACCAGAACATAATGGATACCGCCTTTGAAAAGATAGGCATCGGCGTGGTCATGCCCTGAAAAACACATCGTTACCTTATTAAAGCCTGCTTTTTGGTTGGCGAGCCATAAAACGTCCATAAATTCATGTAAATTATAAACCACCCAGTCACCAACGCAAAGTGCAGCATGGGTAAAAATAAAACAACGTTTATCTGTTTTATCCAAATCCTCGGCAAGCCATTTTAGCTGAAAAGGAGGAATGTAACAGTTGAAGGATTCGGAAGCACGATAATTGAGATCTTTATAATCTATAAAATCGTCGCCGTATTTAAAGTAATTTGTATCGAGAACAATAAAATGATAATCCCCGGCATCAAAGCTGTAATATTTTTCTTTCTGTCCCTGAAAGGACATTACAGCTTCCTTGCCGCCCATTTCCGTATCGTGATTCCCAAGCACATGATAACGGGGGCCGCTGAATTTATTCCACGCCGCGAGGGCTTTTTCACCGGAGGCATCCGGCAACACAAAATCACCAAGCTGAATGATAAAATCTGCCTTTCGCTTTGAAGCTTCTTCTACAAAAGCACGAATCCTGCCTGAAATATCGTTTTGTATGGATTGGTGTGCATCCGCACAAATTCCGAACAGAATATCCTTTCCCATATGAAGTGCATCCTTTCTGACAAATTGTCACTATATCGTTATAGTAGCATAAAATCAAGAATTTGTCAATAGTTATTGACAAATTGGTAAAAAATACATTATAATTTAATAAACAGAGAGGTAAGTGGAATGAAAAAAGTAACATTAAAAGATATCGCTCAAGAGCTGAACGTAACAATAGGAACGGTTTCTCACGTAATGAACGGAAGAGACGACATATCGGAGGAAACCAGAGAGAAAGTTTTAAAAACCGCGAAAAAATTAGGATATATTCCAAACGCATCTGCAACATCCCTACGCTCGGGAAAGTCAAAAACAATTGCGGCAATTGTACCCGATATTTCCAATCCGCATATTGCATATCAGATTAAACTGATTGAAGACAAGATGCGTCTTATGCAGTATACGGTGCTGATTTTAAATACAAATGAAAGCGAAGAGACGGAACGGGATGCCATTATAACCGCATGTAGTAAGAGTGTTGACGGGATTTTACTTTGCCCATCGCAACACAGTACAAAAAATATAGAGTTTTTAAATGGGTTACATATTCCGTATGTTCTGATTGGTAGATTTTTTTCGGAGATAGATACGGATTATGTTTGCGGTGATGATTTTAAGTCCGGCTACATTCTGGGAGAGTATCTTGCGGGGCAGGGCTGTAAAAATCCGCTGTATATCGGCGCATACAAATATATTGAGTCGAGCGGAAACAGGTTTCAAGGCATACAAAAAGCATTCGAGGAAAAAGGGATACATGTTTCCGAAGCTATGTTTATTGAAATGGAACCCAAATCCAATTATGTGGAATCGGTGTTGCAAAAAATTCTGACGGATAAGATTCCGTTCGATTCAATTATTGCATTTTCTGACTTGATTGCTTTTGAGATTATTTCAAGATTTAAATCACATCCCATTGTATCAACGGTACCTGTTGTGGGTTTTGATGCTATCAATGCACATTTATACTGTCCCGGTGTAAGTATCAGTGTCGGTATGACAGATGGCGGTTGGGCAGATAAGGCATCTTCGATTCTGTATCAGAAAATGAATGGTTCCAAAGAAAAATTTCATGAAATTATTGATGTGAAGCTTTTTGAATTTAAATAGAGCGTATAAGCGGCAGTGGAAAGCCTCTGTGCATGATAAATCTTCATATAGAAAAATAGAACGATATGGACCGAATGTACTGTAATCCAAAGTAGAGGATTATAATTTAGTTATCTTTATTGTAGCCGAATTTTATCGAAAAAGTATATGAGAAGAAGTAGTTTATGTTGAACAAATCAATTCAGATAGCAAAGAAACCCGCCATGAAAAAGGCGGGTTTCTTTGGGTATTTCCCCGATTTTGTGTAAACTCCAAAATGATAATATAATCTAAGTGTTTTTGAGGGATGAAATCCATATTTTAGGATTTCATCCTTTAGTCACAATATAGCATAAAAGCTCAGACATGTCAAGGGCGCCCTCGTTATGAGGGCGTTAATTTTACCCTTGATTTGCCTGGGATTTTATGCTATCAGCATAATCTGTCCGCAAAGAAAAGTTCAAGCTGTGAATGAATTTGTCCCCATTCACAGCGTTTGCCTGTCCATTTCTTGGTAATATCCATCATCGCAAGATAAAGCATCTTGAGAAGGCTCTCATCCGTAGGAAATACACCTTTGTTTTTGGTAACCTTACGAAGCTGACGATTAAAGCCTTCTATGGCATTCGTAGTGTAAATTAGCGTTCTAACCTCTTGGGGATATTTAAAATATGTCGATAAATTTGCCCAGTTGTCACGCCAGGATATTGCTATCTTAGGATATTTATTACCCCATTTTTCATCAAAGTTTTCAAGCTCGGAGAGTGCTGTCTGTTCATCAATTGCTGCATACACTTTCTTTAAATCTGCCATATTAGGGCGTGCTCCTAAATTCCACAGCGATGGGCAATGCTTATATGACAAAAAACCTCTTTCTTGGTTACCATCTGGCCATATAACAGTATCTCCTTTAGAAAACAAATTAATTAAATCAATGTTGGGTTTTTCAGTATCTAAATTAGAAAGTAAATCCATTGTTAGACCATTTCCTAATATTAATATAAGTTTCTTCATTTGTATTTCTCCTAAATGCTACGAAATCTTTTTAAGATGTTAATAGAAAATATTTCTAGCATACTATTAACGGTGTTTTTTCGGTAATAGTCATCAAACGCTTCATAATACCGTTTTCTATCCGAATACTTAACATTGATTGGTGGATAGCCTGCCTGCATCAGCATAAGGTTCAGAATCAGTCGCCCGGTTCGACCGTTGCCATCCACAAACGGATGGATACCTTCAAATTTCAAATGGAACAGTGCTGCACGCTCTATGGGGTGTAGTTTTTTATCATTTGAAAACTCTGCGACAAGCTTCTCCATTTGTTCCGGCACAAGAATCGGATCGGGTGGCTCATGGTAAGCGCCCATTATTCGCACGGGAATACGGCGATACACCCCGCGATCTTCCGGTCGGTCCATCAGAAGCAAAGTGTGAATTTGCTTTATGATGCTTTCGGAAAAAGGCACCTTGTTTTTTACCAAAGCTTCTACAAACAGAAATGCGTCACGGTGTCCTACTGCTTCAAGGTGGTCCTTCAGTGGTTTCTTATCAACTGTAACGCCTTCCAGAACCAAAGCTGTTTCCTGAAGCGTCAAGGTGTTGCCCTCAATGGCATTTGAGTTATAGGTATATTCGATTAAAAATTCATCACGAAGTCGTTGCAGTTCGCCTTGTGTGAGAGGTCGGCGTTTGTCAAGCTCTGCTTTTAATGCATCGACTTCCGCAAAGAGTTCTGCATAAGGGCTATTATTCCGTTGATAACATGTTAAAAGCACGGCATAACGGATATATCATAAAAAGTCAATGAGGAATTATACATAAACGCGTGGTATAATCGCAGTAAAATTACAAGATATCATACAAAAACTTCATTTAAATAATCAAAAAAAATCATTTGATTTGTATGTAAAATGCTTTATAATACAACCATAGACTTGAAAAGTCTAATTTTCATTTTTTGATTTAGCCAAATTATTTTAAGATAAGAAAGAGGTTGTAATTATGAAAAACAATGAAATTAAATTACCAAATATATGGGGACAAGGGGCCTGCTTTTCGTATTCAGGCTTAAATGGAGAAAATACTTTTACAAACAGCTTGGTAGGATATCTGCTTGGTGATTGTATTGGTGTGGAATTTAAAACACCTGTAAGGTCCTATATTAAATTTAAACTTAAAGATACACAAAACGTCTTATATGATATTGTAACGAGCGATTTAATAAAGGCATATACAGTTGATATGGATGAAAATGAGCATGTATTTAACATGATGTATGCTTCCGAAAATACTGTTGTGGTAAAAGCAACAAACAGGGTAAGTATGAGAATAGATTTTGACGAAGAAATGAATGTAGAAGAAAGAAACGGAGTTAAAATCTATACAAGAGATGAACTTAAGTTTGCATATTACGATAAAATAGATGGTGAAACAGTACAAATGGCATTCTCATACGGAGAAAATGCAGATAAAAATGTATTGTCAGCTGTTAATATTGATACAGATGCTATTGCTAAAGAACGAATCGCTTTTTATGAAAAGTTGGAAAGACCTGTATTTAAAGATGAAGACGAAGAAAGACTTTATTATAAATGTTTCTCTGTTATGAAGTCTATGATATATTCTCCGGAAGAACCAATTAAAACTTATTGGACAACTCCTGACAGACATCCACATAAAAAAATGTGGCTGTGGGATTCTGCTTATCATTCAGTAGGAATGAAGTACATTTCTCAGGAAATGGGCGAGAATACTATCAGGGCATTATTCTGCGGACAACACGAAGATGGTTATATTTCACACTCCATATCACCATTGGGAATACAGGAAGGGGTAACCCAGCCTCCTCTTTTGGCATGGGCAGTGTACGAACTTTACAAGGAGTTTAAAAACGATTCATTTGTTGTTGAAGCATTTGACAAGTTAGAGGGCTATCTCAAATGGGATATGCAAAATCGTGACCTTAACAAAAATGGATTGCTCGAATGGATAATTAATGAAGAAGGCCCCGAGAATGTTCATTGCAGAGCTGGAGAATCCGGAATGGATAACACACCGAGATTTGATGGTGAGTCAAGAGCAGACAGTATAGATTTTTCTGCATTTATGGCAAACGAGGCACGTTGTTTGTCAAAGCTCGCAAAAATTATAGGATATGAAGATAAAGCAAAAGAATGGAATGACATCTTTGAAAATTTAAAAGCAAAGATAAATGCGTTTTTGTGGGATGAAGAAGATAAATTTTATTATGACAAAAGACTTAAAGACGGAACATTTATAAAAGTAAAATCCGTAGCTTCATTTCTTACTTTATTTGCAGGTGTTTGTGATGCAGAAAAAGCGGAATATATGGTTGAGCATCTTAAAAACCCGAATGAGTTCGGAACACCCTTTATGATTCCGACAGTTTCCGCTGATGATAAAACCTATAAGACAATGGATATGTTCCGTGGTACAGTGTGGCTTAATTTTAACTATTTAATAGCGCAGGGACTTGAAGCGTATGGATATAATGAATTAGCTGCTGAGATAAAGGAAAAAACAGTAGAAATGATAAAGAAATGGTATCTTTCAGATGGTGTTGTGTATGAGTTTTATGATAGTCGTGATAAGGTGTCACCAAATCGTTTATCCAGAAAAGGCCCGGCTATGCAACCATATATGCAGGATATAAAGGTTAATAGTGTTCGTGACTTTTCTTGGGGTTCTTGTTTTGTTGTTGATATTATTTCAAAAAGGAAATCCTTATAAGAAAAATATGTGAATAAGCTTGAAATTGTGTTAAGAGGAAAAGACTATGAAGCCATCACATTATTATTTAGGGATAGATCTGGGGGGCACAAATATAGCTGCTGCCGTTGTTGACGAAGAAGGTGTAATATACGGTAGAAGTACAAGAAAAACAAATGCCCCTCGTCCATATGAAGAAATTTTCAATGATATGGCTGAGTGTGCCTTTGATGCTGCAAGAGAGACCGGAATTGATTTTAACGAGATTGTGTCGGTGGGAATAGGATGTCCCGGTGCAGTAGACAAAGAAAGCGGAAGACTGGAATTTGCAAACAATCTTGATTTTTATGATGTTCCGATAGTTGCCCGTATGGAAAAATTGCTTGGGAAAAAGGTGTATATTGAAAACGATGCCAATGCAGCTGCGTGGGGTGAATATCTTGCAGGAAGCGGTAAGGGTACTGAAAGTATGATAATGATAACTCTCGGTACAGGAGTAGGCAGTGGTATTATAGAAAACGGACACCTTATTACAGGAGCATACGGAAAAGGTGCGGAGATAGGATGCATGGTTATATGTCTTGACGGAGAAAAATGCACCTGCGGAAGAAAAGGATGTTTTGAAGCCTATGCATCAGCAACAGCACTTATAAAGCAAACGAAGAGGGCGATGAAAGAAAATCCCGAAAGTGAAATGTGGAAGATTGCAAAAGGGAAGCTTTCTAATGTGGATGGTAAAACAGCATTTATTGCAACGGACAAGGCAGCCAAATCTGTAATAAAGAATTATCTCCGCTATCTGTCCGAAGGTATTGTAAATATTATTAATATATTTCAGCCGGAAATCATCTGTATAGGTGGTGGAGTTAGCAATGCTGGGGAGAAAATACTCAAACCGATAAGAAAACACATAAAAGATTATTCGTTTGCCCGTTTTGGAAAAAAACAGACTGAAGTGCAAATAGCGAAGCTCGGTAATGATGCGGGCATCATCGGTGCTGCACTTTTGTGGAAAAATTTATGACAGTGCGACATATAAAGGTTTCAACTAAAACGACAACTTCTAAATTTGATATACTAACAAAATAGTATGGGAGAAAAGAAGAATATGATATTTAGCAATCAATTTTACAGCGTGGAACTTGGTGAGTATGGGCAATTACTCTCCTTTAAAAATAAAGGAAAAGAAATGATAGCAGAAGGGGTGGCGGAGATGCCGCTCTTTACGATATGTCTCATCGAAAAAGGAGGCAAGCAACACAGATTGTCTTCTTCGGATTCCGTTTTATCTGTCGTAAGTCATGCTGTGGGTATCGTTATGACTTTTCAAAAAGTCGGCGGATATGATTTAGATGTTACGGTAACGGCACGGTTCCCGAAAGAGGATGCCAAAACCTACTGGTCGCTGGAATGGCGAAACGGAACAGGTCTTTCTGTGGAATGGGTGGATTTCCCGAGCATTATTGTTCCCTATCAGCTGAAAGGCAATGGTGGGGATAACGTTATTTTCTGGCCCGGAACAGAAGGTGGGCTTATAGAAGACCTTTCCCTTCGTGAAAAATATAAAGGCACAATGTACAGGGAAACGGGATATCAGACGAAAAATGCGTGGACAGGCGTATATCCAAACACCGTAAGTATGCAGTTTATGGCATACTACAGTGAAATGGATGAAAAAGGATTATATGTAGCGGCGCATGATCCCCATGGAAATTTGAAAGCCATAGAGCCTCACGGCGTAGAGGAAGGCATTCGGATAGAATATCGTCTTTTTCCGGGAACGGAGGAGGAAGTCTATTCTATGCAGTATGAAATGGTAGTCGGTGCTTTTTGCGGCGATTGGTATGATGCGGCGGATATATACAGAAGCTGGCTGGATGAAAGCGGAGAACTTCCCGAAAAGAAGCTTTTGGATAATGAGGATTTACCGGAGTGGTATGCAGAATCACCGGTTGTACTCATTTACCCTGTGCGTGGATCGAAAGATACGGGTGATATGGAGCCGAACAGCATGTTCCCGTATATGAACGGTGCAAAACATGTGGATGCACTTTCGGAAGTGCTCGGCTGCAAGGTGATGGCGCTTCTGATGCACTGGGAGGGGACGGCGCCCTGGGCACCGCCGAAGGTATGGCCTCCTTACGGCGGAGAAGAGGAATTTAAAAAATACGTAGACCATCTGCACGCAAAGGGGAATTTGATTGGCGTTTATGCAAGTGGCATCGGCTGGACGAAAGAGTCTACGCTGGACCCCTCCTATAATGAGCGGGCAACAAGGGAATATGAGGAACTACATATCGAAGATATTGCCTGCCGTACTGCCGCAGGTACGATTGAACAGTCCCAAATTATAGGCTCTTCGATTCGGTACAGCGTAGATGTCTGCACCCATAACGAGCAAATTAAGGATATTGTTTCCGAGGAAATCGGGCACATCTGTGACATCGGCTGTGATTATGCCCAGTATTTTGACCAGAACTTAGGGGGACTTGGGTGTCTTTGCTATTCGGATGCCCACGGACATGCCCCTGTTCCCGGTAAGTGGATGCGAGACGATATGGTGGCGCTTTATAAACGTCTACAAAGCGAAATCCGGGAAAAAGGCAGTCAGATGATGCTGGGATGCGAAGAGGGGGCGGCAGAGCCTTTTATTGAATATTTGAAATTCAGCGACAGCCGTGCAAATTCGCAGTTCTATTATGGCAAGGTTGTGCCTGCCTATGGATATTTATATCACGAATATCTGAATAATTTTTCGGGAAATCAGGACGGTACGTATTGGGCACTGAATACCCTTGATAACCCTTCCAATCTTGCTTTCCGCATAGCAAGCTGCTTCATAAGCGGGAACATGATTAGTCTTGTACTGACCCATGACGGACAAATTTCCTGGGGATGGGGGCATATTATGGATGAAGAAGGCGTGCCGGATCAGAAAGAGATTATAACACTTGTTAAAAACCTGAATGACTGGCGACGTAGTTTTGGAAAGCCATATCTCTATTCGGGTAGAATGCAAAAGCCCGTCAAAGTGTTGGATGCGGAAGTATACGAGCTTCTCAGAAGAGATGATACAATCATAGAATATCCTGCCATCCTGCATACAAACTGGGAAGCATCCGACGGCACGCGTGCCCAGATTTTCGTAAACTTCCAGAAAGAAGAAAAGAGCTTCCGTATTGCGTATGATAAGGCATGCACCCTGATTGTAACACCGGACGGAAAGGAAACACGAAAAATATTACCGGGTGAACAGATTACGGTTGCACCGCTGTCTGCTGTCATGATAGCGTTCTAAGACAGGGATAGGAATTTATATGAAAAAATATTTATTACCTTCGGGCGGACAATTTTATAAAGCAAACCTCCATTGTCATTCCATACTGACAGACGGCAGAAAGACACCGGCAGAGCTAAAAGAAATCTATAAAAAGCTCGGCTACAGCATTATTGCCTACACAGACCATGATATTATGATTCCCCATCACGAATTAACGGACGAAAATTTTTTGGCATTGACAGGTTTTGAAGCAGAATTCAATGAATTCGATCATCACCCCTCGGCTTGGGAAAAGACTTGCCACATATGCTTTATCGCATTGTCACCCGACATGGATGAGCAACCCTGCTGGCATGAAAAGTATGCGTATATAGACAATGCAAAGGAAAATCGTGATAAGGTCAAGGTTGATGCTTCTTCCAGTCCTTTTGAGAGAGAATATTCCTGCGAAAATGTCAACAAAATGATAGAGATTGCACGGGGAAGAGGCTTTTTCGTAACCTATAACCATCCCACCTGGTCGCAGGAAAATTACGAACAATATATGGGATATACGGGGATGCACGCTATGGAAATGTTCAACGGCGCTTCCACGGCACTGGGGTATGAGGAATATAACCCGCGGGTGTATGACGATATGCTTCGGGGCGGAAAACGGATTTTCTGCGTTGCCGGAGACGATAATCATAACGCCTGGCCGACGGATGACCCTAAATGTGATCAAGGTGTAGCCTACACGATGATAAAAGCAGAAAATCTTTCGTACCGAACGATTACAAAAGCACTGGAAAACGGCGATTTCTATACGTCTATGGGACCAGAAATCACAGCACTTTGGTATGAAGACGGAAAGGTGCATATAGAATGCTCGGATGCGCAAAGCGTATTTTGTATCTTTGACATTCGACATAGGGGACGCGCATACAGCGAAAACGGCGTACCTGTCAGAAAGGCAGAATTTGAGGTGCCGGAAGGGGTTCGTTATTTTCGTCTGACGGTGGTAGATAAGGCAGGAAAACACGCCTGCACCAATGCCTATTTTGTAGATGCATTATAAGCGGTTCTTTAAAGGAGGCAACGCAAATGGAAGCAAAAATTTTTAACGAACAAGAATTTTTATCTCCCCCTGGTAAATACCGCAGCATGCCATTTTGGGCATGGAACGGCGAGCTGAAAGATGCAGAACTGTGCACACAGATTGATGAGCTGAAAAAAATGGGCTTTGGCGGGTTTTATATGCACGCAAGACTGGGACTTACGGAAGAATATATGGGCGAAGCTTTTTTGGGTCATATAAAGACGGCGGTGGAGAAAGCAGAAAAAGAGGGCATGTATGCCTGCGTGTATGACGAGGATCGTTGCCCGTCCGGCTATGCCGGTGGCGCTGTGACGAAAAATCCTGAGTTTGCCGCGCGTTTTATGACAATGAAGGATGAGGCAATGGAGGAAGCAAAGCCCGAATTGGAAGCAATCCGGACAGGCGCACCGTATCTTCTTGGTATATACGATATACAGTTAGATGCGGAAAACAGACTACTTTCGTATCGGTGTATTACCCATGGGGAAAAAGCAGAACATAAAAAAGTGTACTTATATACGTTGTGTAATCCAAAGATTCCGTGGGTGAATAACGAAAGAAGTGTAGATTCCCTTTGCCCCGAAGCGGTAGATACTTTTATTGCGCTGACACATGAAAAATATAAAAAAACGGTGGGCGATTGGTTTGGCGGCATTATACCGACTGTTTTTACGGATGAAACCACAATCCCCCATCAGGGATGGTTTGATGTGGGACCGGAGTGCCCGTACAATCTGCACTGGTCACCGGTATTGCCACAGGCATATAAAAAAGCGTATGGCGAGGATATTTTGTCCGAACTTCCCGCACTGTTCTACAGAGGAACAGATGCACGTTCCGAACAGATACGGTACCGTTTTTATGACCTTTTGGCAGAACTGTTTGCCCGGAATTTCAGCGGAAAGCTCGGTGCATGGTGTGTGGAAAATAATCTCCGTTTAACGGGACATTTTCATAATGAATATCCGCTTTCGTCCCAATGTGGGTCTAGTATGGATTTGATGCGGCAATACCGCAGTATGGGAATCCCCGGTGTAGACATTCTGTTTGATGCCCGGGAGTATACAAGCATAAAGCAGGCGGCGTCTGTGACTCATCAGTATGGAAAAGAGGGCGTTTTAAGTGAACTGTACGGCGGCTCATGGTGGGGAAGGGACTTCCTTTCTTATCGGAAAAACGGGGACTGGCAGGCGGCACTGGGCGTGACGCATCGTGTACCCCATCTGACCATGTACACCATGCAGGATGAAGGAAAACGGGATTACCCGGCTTCCATCGGCTATCAGTCTCCATGGCACACGGCGTTTCCCGCTGTGGAGGACCATTTCGCACGACTGAATACGGCGCTTATGTCCGGCAAGCCTTACGTGCGGATTGCGGTCATCCATCCCGTGGAAACCATGTGGCAATATTTCGGGCCGGATGATGAAGCCACACGAGGACGGAAACGCACAGACGAAAATTTTGAAAATATTGCCGACTGGCTTTTGTTCGGACAACTGGATTTCGATTATCTTTCGGAATCTCTTATGCCGGAAATATGGGACGGCAAAGCTTTCGGGGAAATGCAGTATGATACGATATTGGTCGCCGGATGTGAGACGGTCAGAGAAAGCACAGCGGAAATTCTCCGTGCCTTTACTGCTGCGGGCGGTCGCGTCGTTGTGGCAGGCGATATGCCCCGTTATGCCGGAGGAAACACGGAAAAAGCCGATTTTTCGGTTTCTTGTCATGTGCCGCTGACGAAGGATGCTGTTTTATCCGCATGTGAAAGCGTGCGGATGATAGATATAAGACATAAAAAGAAACACTATATCCCGGAAGGTATGCAAGCGGAAAACTATCTTACGACACTTCGGAAATGTGAAGATGGCTGGTGGATGTTTATTGCAAACGGGTGTGATACAGAGAAAAGTTTGCAGACGGAAAAAATAACCGTCCGCTTCCGTGGTGACTTTGTACCCACGCTGTATGATACGCTTACGGGAGAAAAACACAGTCTGCCTTATACCACGCAAGGGGAGTGGACGACCTTTGAAAAAGAAGTCTATCCCACGGACAGTCTTTTGATACGCTGGACAAAACAACCTGAGATAGCAGCCTGTCCGGCAGAAAAAGCGGTAAAAGAAACCTTCTCGTTTCCGCCAAAGGTATCCTATGCCACCGAGGAACCAAACGTTTTGGTACTGGACAAAGCGGAGTGGCGCATAGAGGACGGCGCATGGAACGAAGAAACGGAAATGCTCCGTATCACGGATGCGGTACGTGCGCATTTCGGATGGCAGGATGTCATCAGCGACAGAGATGTACAGCCCTATGCACGAAAGGATACGTGGGTGCCACACAAAATTACGCTTCGTTTCTCCATAGAGAGCGAAACGGAAATTACGGGGGTATGCCTTGCACTGGAGCATATTGAAAAATCGGAAATTTGGGTGGATGGCAAGAAAATGGAGAATGCAGACTGTGGCTATTATATGGACAGGAAAATCCGCAAGGTACAGTTGCCGACTCTCGGAAAGGGAAAAACAGTCATAGAAGTGCATCGCATTATGGATAAGCACGACCTTTTGGAATGGATGTATCTCCTCGGCAATTTCGGTGTCACCGTATGCGGTACGTACCGCACGCTCGTGCCCATGGCGAAAAAGATAGGCTTTGCCTCCCTTACCAATCAAGGCTTTGCGCATTATGGCGGTAACATCCGTTACAAAGCAGAGTTTGCAGTGCAGGAGGAAGGCGATGCCACACTAAGTTGTACCCATTTTGAAGGTGCGGCAGTCCGCGTTTATGTAGATGGAAAAGAAAGCGGCATCATTGCGTATCCGCCTTACCGTGTGCCCATCGGAAAAGTGGCGGCAGGAAAGCATAGCATCGAAGCGGAGCTTTTAGGCACAAGAGAAAATACATGCGGCCCACTGCACCGTGCGGAAGAAAAACTGCTTTGCGACCCAATGGCATGGCGTACAAAGGATGCGGCATGGTGCGAAGAATATCGGCTTCGTCCGTTTGGCATACTGTCTGCGCCCAAAGTGGAAATTCGGTAAATTAAATTTAAAAGGTTGCAAACGTATCGTTTGCAACCTCAGCGTGTCGATAAAGACGACACGCTGGCAGATATCGAAAAACGAAGGTATATTTTACGAAATCGTTTTCGTCGGCGTACGATGGTACGCCAGAGAACGATTTCGTAAAAAGCAAGAAAAAACGGGGATTCTCGATGAATCTCCGTTTTTAAAATTTAAAATACTTAAGATTTATAATTGAATAAAAAGTGTTTATAAAAATATTCTTGCGGTAGAGCAAGTTTTTCGACAGTCTGAGAAAACCCCTCCCGGGGTTTTCTCAGCGTGTCGATAAAGACGACACGCTGGCAGATATCGAAAAACGAAGGTATATTTTACGAAATCGTTTTGCGGTCTGGACATTTTTTACATCCCCAATCTCAAGCCTGTATCCGTTCAATTCTAACGGCTCTTCCGGCGTCGTTGGTTTCAATTAACACAGCGGACGCTTCATGGGCACCGTGTGCCACGGCATAGCTCCGCCGTACAGAAGAGGTGAAACGCTGTACCGCAATTTCCACATCCACACCCAGAACGGAGTGGAGTGCACCGCACATGCCCACATCCGAAATATATGCGGTGCCGCCGGGCAGAATCTGCTCATCCGCCGTCTGCACATGGGTGTGCGTACCCAGCACAGCACTGACACGACCGTCCGCATAAAAACCAAGGGCTTTCTTTTCGCTGGTTGCCTCGGCGTGAAAGTCCACCAGGATATGAGGCGTATCCAGCGTTTTCAGTATATTGTCGAGCGTTTCAAAGGGGCTGGAGGCAGGCATATCCATATACACCCTGCCCACAAGGTTGATAACAGCAAGCTTTTCGCCTCTGTCGGTGGTAAAAAAGCCCACCCCTGTGCCCGGGTCACGCCCCGGCAGGTTGTGGGGCCGCAAAATGGGCATATCCTCCATCAAGGCGACTACTTCCTTTTTAGACCAGACATGGTTGCCGGTGGTAAACAAATCCACGCCGGCACGAAGCAGCGTCCCGGCATGTTCCCGGGTAATGCCGAAGCCGCCGGCGGCATTTTCGCAGTTTGCAATGCAGACGTCTGCCTGATACCGAAGCCGGAGGTTATGCAGGTTTTCGAGTATCGCCTCCCGTCCGGGACGGCCTACAATATCGCCGAAAAAAAGTATTTTCATAATAATTCCCCTATTTTCTGCATTCCTTCATCTGTTCCAGAATGCTGTAAGGAATGGCAAGATTGCCGAGTCCCTTACCGATTGCAATATGCGGCTTCATGGCACCGTGGAAATCCGTGCCGCCGGAAATCAGTAAATCCAGCCTCTTGGCGAGAGCCTGATATTCCGCTTCCATTTCCGGGGTATATTCGGTGTAATAGCCTTCAATGCCGTCCATGCCGGCATCCTTTAGCTCTGCCACAAAGTCATAAAGCTCCTGCCCCTCCAGACGGGTCAGATGCAGATGGGCTAAAAATGCCATGCCGCCTGCACTTTTGATGAGCTCTACCGCATCCCGCGGTGTGAGGAGCTGCAGGGTGGAATAGCCGGGCTTTCCGTTGGCAAGATACAAATCGAAGGCTTCTTTGACGGAGGAAACGTAGCCCCGGTTTGCCATCACTCTGGCAAAATGGGCACGACCGACAATGCCGTTGGGAGCAAGCTCCATCGCATCCTCCACCGTTACCGGAAAACCGATTTTCCGGAGATTTTCCGCCGTATCGTAGTTCCGCTGCATACGGACACGCTTAATTTCCTCCAGCTTTTCCAGAAAGCCGGGATTATCCAGATCGATAAAATACCCAAGCACATGGGTTTCGGTTTTGAACTTTGCCGAAAGCTCAATACCGGGAATTACTTCCATACCGACCTCTGCCCCTCGTGCCATTGCCTCCCGAACGCCGTCAATCACATCGTGGTCGGTCAGCGAAATGGCGGCAAGACCGGCATTCTTCGCTGTGTCCACCACTTCTCTCGGCTGCATACCGCCGTCACTTTTTACCGAATGTGTGTGTAAATCAATAAACATAGTCTGCATCCTCTCTTACTGCTTCCTTTACTATTATTTTATTATACGCTCTCTTTCACGAAAAAGCAAGATTTTTTTGTGGCAGACGCAGGAAAAAATCGGTGCTGTCTTGTCAAAAGGTGAAGGGACGAAAACCGTGCCGACGAATACAATCCGCTTCGGGTGTAGTGAAAAAAATTAAAAAATTCGTCGAAATCACTCGATTTTCTATTTATTTTTTACAAAATTAAAAAAATACAAAAATTTTTTTCTTTTACGCATTGCCAAGGGGTACAGGAATATGTTATAATACTATATTATAAAAAAATAGAAGGGGTGTTTGGTATGGCAATTAAGAACGAGTACTTAAAGCGGGTCTTTGAGCAGGTTCAGTTGAGAGACAAAGGAGAGCCTGAGTTTTTGCAGACCGTAGAGGAGGTCTTTGAATCCATTGAACCCGTAGTAGAAATGCATCCGGAGTATGAAGCAAGTGGTCTGATGGAGCGTCTGGTTGAACCGGAAAGAATGATTACGTTCCGTGTTTCCTGGGTGGATGACAATGGGAAGGTACATTCAAACAGAGGCTTCCGTGTACAGTTTAACAGTGCAATCGGTCCCTACAAGGGCGGCCTGCGTTTCCATCCGTCCGTATATTCCGGTATCATCAAGTTTCTGGGCTTTGAACAAACCTTTAAAAACAGCTTAACCGGTCTCCCGATCGGCGGCGGTAAGGGTGGTTCCGACTTTGACCCCAGAGGCAAGAGCGATGCAGAAATCATGCGTTTCTGCCAGGCGTTTATGACCGAGCTTTACAGACATATCGGTCCCGACGTGGACGTTCCTGCCGGCGATATCGGTGTTGGCGGCAGAGAGATTGGGTATCTCTACGGTCAATATAAGAGAATTCGAGGCTGTTGGGAGAACGGTGTTCTGACCGGTAAGGGTCTGGAATACGGCGGTTCCCTGATTCGTCCGGAAGCTACCGGCTTCGGTGCTTCTTACTATGCAAACGAAGTTCTCAAGCACGAAGGTGATTCCTTCAGTGGTAAAACCGTTGCAGTTTCCGGTTTCGGTAATGTTGCATGGGGTGTTTGCCAGAAGGTAACAGAGCTTGGCGGTAAGGTTGTTACGATTTCCGGTCCCGACGGCTATGTTTACGATCCGGACGGTGTTGGCACGAAGGAAAAATGGGATTATCTCCTTGAAATGCGTACCTCCGGTCGTGACCGTGCACAGGATTATGCAGAAAAATTCGGCTGCGAATTCTTTGCAAAGCAGAAGCCCTGGGGCGTTAAGGTTGATATTTGTATGCCTTGTGCAACACAGAATGAAATTGGTATCCCGGAAGCAGAACAGATTATTGCCAACGGAACCAAATACTATATTGAAGTTGCCAATATGCCCACCACGAATGAGGCTATGGTGCTCCTGAGAAGCAAGGGTCTGGTTGTTGGCCCGTCTAAGGCAGTCAACGCCGGCGGCGTAGCCGTTTCTGCACTGGAAATGGCACAGAACTCCATGCGGTATGGCTGGAGTGCAGAAGAGGTTGACGAGAAGCTGAAGGGTATCATGATCAATATCCATAAGGTTTCCGTAGAAGCTGCAGAAGAATACGGTCTCGGCTATGATTTGGTTGCCGGTGCAAATATTGCAGGCTTTAAGAAGGTTGCAAATGCGATGATGGCACAGGGTATCGTGTAAGCAAATACTATTTTCACAAAAAAGTCTGTTTGTTTCAAACAGACTTTTTTTGCGAAAAAACTTCTCGTACACGATCGAAGAATTTCGTTTTGTATGAGGGGGCCAAAAAGGATTGTTTTCGGATGTTTGGGCTACAATGTATCATCCGGTAATCTATGATTAGGAAGAGATGTTTTATGGCAGAAATAATCAAGATAATGGAAATCATGGGAACCATAGCCTTTGCCCTGTCAGGTGCATTGGTGGCCATTCAGTCAGGCCTGGATGTGTTTGGTGTTGTTTTTTTGGCATGTGTCACAGCCTTTGCGGGCGGAATTGTAAGGGACATCGTATTAGGGATAACTACACCTGCGATTTTCAATAACCTTACAATTTTTCTGTTGGCGATGGTTGTTGCGGTTTTGACCTTTGTGGTTGCGTATATTTTCAGGAAGAAATTTAATGAACTAAAGAAAAGAATTGAGACCATCAACAACGTTTTTGATGCAATCGGATTGGCAGCCTTTGTTGTCATTGGCTGTGAAATCGCCTGTTCAAACGGTTTTATAAGTAATGGGTTTGTCGTTGTCTTTTCAGGCATGATTACCGGAGTGGGCGGCGGTATTTTCAGGGATGTACTGATCGACACAACACCCTATATCTTTAAAAAGCATATTTATGCAATAGCAGCGATTCTTGGAGGCATTGTATACTTCGTTTTAAGAATACAGAAAATACAGACAGCCTCCCTTTTATCCATGCTACTCATATTTGCAATACGTATGTTGGCAACGAAATATCGGTGGAGTTTGCCTAAAATCCGGATAGACAGTGCAGATGCAAAATAAAGTGCGGTACGGTACGCATACATGCCGTCTGTTTTCTATGGGCAGACGGAAGGGAGGAACGTCATGAAGAAAAAAGAAGAATTTATCCGGGGCATACGGGACGGCTTACCCATTTGTTTTGGGTACATTTCCGTATCCTTTGCCTTTGGTATTTTTGCGGTGGCAAGCGGACTGGGCACGCTGGAGGCACTTTTCCTATCCATGGCAAACGTGACCTCTGCCGGACAGTTTGCCGCTGTCCCTATTATAGCGGCAGGCGGCTCCCTTTTAGAGCTTGCTCTGATGCAGCTGGTTATCAATGCCCGGTATGCACTTATGTCCCTGTCCCTTTCCCAGCGGCTGGGGGCGGACATACGTATGCGTGACCGGTTTTTAATCGCCTTTGTCAATACGGACGAGGTGTTCGCCGTGGCGGCAGGACAAGGAAAAGCTGTAGAACGGCGATATATGCACGGGCTGATTCTCACGCCCTTTCTGGGCTGGAGCGTAGGCACACTGCTTGGTGCAGCGGCAGGGGATATTTTGCCCGGCATACTCGTTTCCGCACTGGGCGTTGCCATTTACGGCATGTTTGTGGCTATCGTACTCCCCAGTGCCAAAAAGAGTAAACCCACCGCACTTTGCGTCCTTCTGGCTATTTTTTTAAGCTGTCTTTTCTATTATATTCCCGTATTGCAGAACATTCCCGGTGGTTTTTCCATTATCATCTGTGCAGTGGCGGCAAGTGCCGTTATGGCGGCAGTGCGGCCGGTTGTGGAGATTGAGGAGGTAGACCATGCATAACGCACACTTTTTCCTTTATCTCGCCGTAACCGCCGGTATTACCTATCTGGTCCGTATGGTGCCACTGGTGCTGGTCAAGCGAAAAATACGGAATCGGTTTCTCTTGTCCTTTCTCCACTACATTCCCTATGCCGTCCTAAGCGTTATGACCGTTCCTGCCATTTTCTATGCCACAGAAAGCCACTGGAGTGCCGCCGCCGGATTGCTTGCGGCACTGGTTGCTGCCTACTTTGAACGAAGCCTTCTCTTTGTGGCGGCTTCGGCTTGCGGTGCGGTTTTTGTTGTGGAAGTGCTCCTTCGCTTTTTGGGATAATTTTGCGGGCTGTAAAAACTGATTTTTACAGCCCGCTATTTTGTAGCTATTTTTGCTCCGGTTCCGCAACAATCATTTCAAAGACTCTCAGCCGCGGCAGGAAGAAGGAAACATATTCGCCTTCCCTTGTGTAGGGAATCTCTGTCCGGTCAGGGGCAGAATAGAAGGCCTTGATTTCCTCCGGAATCCGAACCCGGACGGTGATGTCCGCAAGGGTAAGCACCGGCAGGGAAGAATTTGTCAGGTTAATCACGTATCTGCCGCTTTCTTTCTGGCGGTACACGGTGATTTCCACAGGGTGGGGTGCATCGGAAGTGAAGGCCGGTGTTTCGCCTATCAGATTGCCGACAATGCGTGCAAAAAGGGCACTGTGGTCACGTCCGCCAAAGTTTTCAAGAAGCGTTGCCACATAGAAAACCTGTCCCTTTCCATAGCCGTGTGAAACAATCGAGGGATGGGATGTTATTTTTCCAGGGGGATCAGAAATGGCGGAGGCAAACTTTGTAACATCCTTGGGATGCACAATGGGCAAGGTCATCCGTCCTAAAACCTCTGCATCCTCGTCTACTTCCACGATCGCCTGCCAGCTGTTGCAGGACAAGGGATGCTCCTCTGTGTAGCCGGGCAGAAGGTCGCTTCCCTCTACAGGGCGGATAAAGGTGCGTTCCTCGTCGGTACGACCGCAAAGCCGGACACCCAGCACGTCCGCAAGACGGCCGGCTTCTGTTTTGCCGCCTAAGCCGTCATATACCGCACAGCGGCCGGAGGCGTACAGATTGCCGCCTTCTTTTACATAGGCACGCAGTGCCTCTACTTCCTGATCGGAAAGAACACAGACCTCCGGCAGAAGAATGGCAGAAAAGTCATGCAATCTGTCTAAGGAAAGAGGCGTAATGACATCATAAGGAATATTATGCTCCACAAGTCTTTCGGCCATGCTTTTTGCCGCAACCATGTGGGAGGACGGGGTGTTTAGTGTGTCCCGGAGAGGGGTGCCGTCATCCTCCGGCGAATAGGAGCAGGAGAAGTTCGTATAAATGGCAACATCCGCACAGAAAGAAACCTCTGTTTCCAGATAGGGGATATATTTATCTGTTTCATCATACACCTTCCGCATATGGGAGTAGACCTGGGGATTCAGTTTGCCGGAAGGGTCAATGGCGTCAATAAAACCGTTTCGTCCGTTGTGGGCAAGACAGCTTGTCATGAGCTGAAGAAGGTGCTCCTCGGTTTTCAGCATGGAATGTTCGTGCAGCGCCGGATCCATTACCGAGCACAAAAATTCAAAGGGATGATTTTTTGCAACATTATTGAAAAGCTTTGCCTCAAAGGAACGTTCGATGCCAAGGTTGGCGTCGCCGGCGATAAATTCCGTTTTATCTGCATAGTCCAGGCCCATTCCCATAACGACGCTGGGATGATAACAGGAATTGCAGATTACTGCTGCATCGGGGTTTTTGGCGTATACGGCAAAGCGGATGCTGTCCGTAAACTCACCAATCCATTCCTCACGCTTGCGGAGGTAGGACATGAATGCCGGATCGCCCATGTTAATTGTATCCGGGAAGGGATAGCCTGTTTCTTCTTCAAACCGCTTGCGGCAGTGTTTACAGGTGCACATGGTACGCCATAGGATCATATCAATCCAAAGTCCGTCCGTTTCATAGGAATCCATCAGCTCACGCACAAGACCCAGCACATAGTCTTTATATGGAGAATTGGGGCAAAGCACGCCGTACCGACCCGGTTGGCCCCACATATATTCAAGAGAACCCTTTCCCTCCGGAGAAACACAACGCCAGTCGGGATAGGTATCATAGGCCCACTTAGACCACATATTTATGTATAAAACGGGGCGGATTCCCTCTCTGCGGCAACCATCTGTAATCTCCCGGATGATATCCCGTCCCCGGAGCCCCTCGTGCATCTTTCCTATTTTGGTGGGAAAGTTACAGAGCCCCACGCAGGAGGTTGTGTAAATATATGCGGTGTCCACATTGGCGGTTTTCAGCATCCGCACGTATTCCTCCGGGTCAAGCTGGGCAAAAAAGGAAGGGTCCCAGTCCGGAATATGCATATCAATCAAATTACGGCGATAGCTTGTCTCATACCATTTTTTGTTTTTCATAGAATACCACTCTCCTCAGTATTTATATGTTTTAATCTTACCGCATCAGCGCATTGAACCCGGCGAAGATCCTTTCTGTATTCCGAAGGGGAAACCGATGTGTGCTTTCGGAACAGTTTGCAAAAATATGTATAATTATTGATCCCTACATCCTCCGCGATTTTGTAAATCGGTGTATCCGAATTTTCAATCCGGCGTGTGGCGGCAGTCAGCCGTTTTTCCGTAACGTACCTGTTAACGGTTGTGCCGAAGGTGTCCCGAAAGCATTTATAAAGCATATTTTTTGATGCATGGCACACACTGCATAGCCGCTCCAGGGACAAATCCTCTGCCAGATTGTTTTCTATATAGGCGACCGCCGTTTTCAGCGGCTCGTCCAGCTCAATGACGATGGCATTGGCAAACAGGATTTCCGATACCAGCCGGGACATACTCAGAATCTGTTCCGCATTGTAATAGGATATTTTCATGTAGCTTTCCCGGAGATCATCCGGGTCCTCGCCCAGCCACGCAATATTTTTGCAGATTTCATCCACATCCTTCGCGGGACGGATTCTGCCGAAAATGATGTAACCGCTGATAATACCGTTTTTCATAAGCGGCATGGCGGAATCGATAATACCGGCATGGCAGGTGTGGGAAACAAAACCCTTCGCCTTCCGGCACTTTTTCAGAATGTCCAGATCGGACTGATAGCACAGAATGTCCCCCTTTTTGTGGGAACGTATCTTTTCACAAAAAGCCGGGCTGTTATGGGCGAATGTGGCAATCCAATTAAATTCTGTGTCCAGAAGCGACATACTGATGCCGGTAATATTGGAAAAGTCTGAGATGATAGATTTTATTTTTTCAACATCGTATCGGATTTGCACGGCAGTGCTCCTTTTTTCAGCTTTCTTTAACTATAGCACGCCTGAGGCACCCCTGTCAATACTTTTGGTGAACTTCTCTCTAACTGGGAAGATAGTGCAACATTTAGGGCGGATTGTTGCTTGTGTTTTTTCGTGAAATCCGTATAATAAAATTATAGCGGCACCGCTGTGCCTATGTTATAAAAAAGAAAGGAATGGTTATGTATGGCGTATTATAACAGTGCAGAAACACAAAAACGGTTGGAAGCAGTCCGGAAGATTCTGGTCGAAAAGAAACTGGATGCGGCACTCGTTTACTTTGACGAGCTCAATGTGGCGAATGGCTGGTATCTGACAGGCTGGTGCGGTCAGTTCGAGAAGGGGGCAGTGCTTGTTCCGGTAAACGGGGAGCCGATTCTTCTGGGCGGACCGGAATCCGAGCCCTTTGCAAAGATGGACTCTGCCATCACCAAGGTCAGATGCTTCCCGGTCTTTATGGTGCCCGACGAGGAATATCCCAATGCAACCATAATGAACTTTGCCCAACTGAAGGAAGAACTGAAGCGGGAAGGAACAGAATTGCACCGGGTGGGTATGGTAGGTACTACCACGATTCCGCACCAGGTATACCTTGACTTCTCCGAATGCTTCCCACTGGAGGACATTACGGAAGAATATGAAAATCTGCGGGCATACAAATCCCCCTGGGAGATTGAACAGATTACCAAGTCCGTCCAGCTTTGTGATGTTGCTTATGACAAAATGGTTGAGGCAATCGGGGTTGGTGCGTATGAATACGCCGTTGCCGCCGCCGGTGAAGCCGTTTGCCGTACAAACGGTGCAAACAGCTTCGCCTATGCAACAATTGTAGGCTCCGGTGCCCGTGCTAAGGCGGTTGTACCCACTGCTACAAATAAGAAAATGGAAGACGGCGAGCTGGTTATGATCGGTATTGCACCCAGAATCAACGGCTATGCCGGTACTTTTGGGGATACGATTCCTGTCAATGGTGTATACACACAGAAGCAGAAGGATTTACTCAATCATATGCGTGAAACCTTCCGCCTGACGCACGAACTCTTAAAGCCCGGTATGAGCGGTAAGGAAATTGACGTACCCGGCCGTAAATATTATGAAAAGCACGGTCTGATGGATTACCTGGTGTGTCCCTTTGTACATTCTATGGGTCTTATGGAAGCGGAAGCTCCCTTCTTCGGGCCTAACGGTGACTTTGTTCTGGAGCCCGGCGTAATTGTCAATATCGACGTCAGCTTCTTCGGTCATCCCCAGCTGCACGGCGGTCGTATTGAAACCGGCTTTGTGATTACGGAAACCGGTTGCGAGCCGCTGTCACCGAAGATGTTTGATTATTTCATGAAGGATTTATAAGGAGGATTTCTCATGGCTGAATTGGGTTACAGAAACTATATGTTTGTAGACGGCGACTTTCCCGGTACCGGGGACGATGCGAGCCTGCCCGGACACGAAGCACTGATTATTACCAATAAAAATACACAGGACGCACATATTCTGGTCAATGTGTATTTTGAAGATAAGCCGCCGGTGAAGGGACTGCATCTCACCGTCGGGGCAGAACGTGTTCTCTGCCTCCGCACGGACTTGCCGTTCTGCGAAGAAAAGTATTCCATTCCTATGGGTCAGTTTTCTCTGGAGCTGGAAAGCGATATCCCCGTATGTGCCAGCTACGGTCGCTTGGACAGACGGCATAATCTGGGATACTATTCCACCGGCTTTTGTGCGGTGTGATGCGATTTAAGATATTCGGGGCTGTTGCGTTCGCACAGCCCTCTTTTTCATATGTTCTGACCGGTCAGTTTAAGAAACGCCTGTGCCGCCTGGGACAGCGTACCGCCACGAAGATAGGCACAGCCAATACTGCGTGGCGGTAGCTGGGGCGTAAGCGGCAGCTTTTTTACCTTGCCCGTAGATAGGGCTTCCTTTGAAAATTCTTCCACCACGCAGGCAACGCCCAGATGAATAGACGCAAATTGAAGAAGTAATTCATGAGCGGCAATTTCAATCTGCGGTACGAGGGCGATATGCTTTTCTGCGAAAACCTTATCCAGAAACCGTCTTGACGAGGAATTTTTTTCAAGCAAAATCAGAGGCAGTGCCGCGATTTCTTCTAAGGAATACTTGGATTTTATAGGGAAAGCAGCACCGCAGACGAAAATATCATGAATCTGGAGACAGGGGGCAATGCAAAGCTCCTCGTCATAGGCAGGCAGATTGACAAAAGCCAGGTCGGCCTTGCCGTCCTTGACAAGCTGGAGCATATGGGAAGAATACGAATTTGCCATTTCAATGCGAATGCCCGGATACGTCTTATGAAACTGCTCCAGATACGGAAGCAGGAAATGAGTGGTAATGGTATCACCGGCGGCGATGGTCAGTGCACCGCTTTCCAGATGCCTAAGCCGTTCCAGCAGGGATTCGCCCTGCATAATCGCCTGCATGGCCGTTTCAATCTTTTGAAATAACAGCGTACCCTCTTTGGTAAGGGCGATGCCTGTCCGAGAACGGGAGAAAAGCCGGGTTTGTAAATCCGTTTCAAGCTGATGGATGCATTGCGATATGGCAGACTGGGAAATATAAAGATGCTGTGCCGCCAGAGAAAAGGAAGAAAACTTTGCTGTTTCATAAAAAATGCGGTAATAATCAAGCTTTGTTTTCATATAAGCACTCCTTATTACAGTTGTAAGTATTATCTGCTTTACTAATATGTATAATTGTAGTATAATAAGAGCGAAAAGTCAATAGCTTGGAGGTAATTTGTTATGGAAAGAAGAACAGGTACGGTTTCCAGAGGTATACGGTGCCCGATTATCCGGGAAGGCGATGATATTGCCGGCATCGTGGTAAACAGTGTAATAGAAGCGGCAGAGAGCGAGGGCTTTGCTCTGCGTGACAGAGACGTGGTGGCGATTACAGAGTCCGTGGTTGCCCGTTCGCAGGGGAATTATGCATCCGTCGAGGCGATTGCGGCAGACGTGAAGGCGAAGCTGGGCGGAGAAACGGTGGGGGTCATTTTCCCCATTCTCAGCCGAAACCGGTTTGCAATCTGTCTCCGGGGTATTGCCATGGGGGCTAAGAAGATTGTACTGATGCTGAATTATCCCAGCGACGAGGTGGGCAATGCACTGGTGTCTCTTGACCAGCTGGACGAGGCCGGTATTAACCCCTACACAGATGTGTTGACGGAGGAGAGATACCGCGAGCTGTTCGGCGAGAATCTTCATCCCTTTACCCATGTGGATTATATCCGGTACTATGGGGACCTGATTCGTGCCTGCGGTGCCGAAGCAGAGATTATTCTGGCAAATGATCCCCGGGTTATTCTGCAATATACCGACAGTGTATTAAACTGTGACATTCACACAAGGGCACGCACCAAACGGATTTTACGTGCCGGTGGTGCTAAGCGTGTAGTGGGACTGGATGAGATACTTTCCGCATCGGTAAACGGAAGCGGTTACAATGAAAAATACGGGCTGTTGGGCTCCAATAAGTCCACCGAGGACACGGTGAAGCTGTTCCCCCATGAATGCTTCGAGCTTGTCAATGACATTCAGAATCAGCTTCTGCAGCGTACAGGCAAGCATATCGAGGTTATGGTGTACGGTGACGGTGCGTTCAAAGACCCCGTGGGCAAAATTTGGGAGCTTGCTGACCCGGTAGTTTCTCCGGCATATACAAAGGGGCTGGAGGGGACACCCAATGAGCTGAAGCTGAAATATCTTGCCGACAATGATTTTGCAGAGCTTCGGGGTGAGGAGCTGAAGAAGGCCATCGAAGGTGCCATCCGGAAAAAGGACAGTGACCTTATGGGCAATATGGCATCCCAGGGCACAACGCCTCGGCGTATTACAGACCTGATTGGTTCCCTATGTGACCTGACAAGCGGCTCGGGAGATAAGGGGACGCCGGTTGTATTGGTACAAGGCTATTTTGATAATATGACAGATTAGTTAAAAGGGGATATAAAAAAGTTCGGAACATAAAAAGGCGAAAGTTATACAAAAAACGGTTGATGTGGAAACCATAAAAATTCGTTATTTGTTAAAAAATCTAACGCAAAGCTTACGCGTTTCTGAAGCTTTTTTCTTATTCCCACGCAAAAGGGGGATGTAAAATAATTCTCAAAAATTATTTTACATCCCCTTGGGGATAGGAAAAAAATGTTTCAGAACCAATACATCATAGTTTATACATTGTATTTTCTTTGCCTTTTGCGGTCTGGACTTTTTTTACATCCCCTTTTTTGAAAATTCCGAAAGAGAGGAAGATACAATGTTATACGAAAAAATTCCGCTCGACAAAGAGGATGCGGATGCGTTTTTAGAAATATATGTTGCAGATACGGTGGGTGACTTTGTCCGCGATGCCATTTTGGTCATTCCGGGCGGCGGATACGGAACTGTTTGTGCAGAACGGGAGGGAGAGCCTATCGCCATGGCATTTCTGCCCTATGGCTACAATGCCTTCGTGCTCCATTATTCCGTCCGGAAAAAGCCGTTCCCGGCACATCTGATTCAGGCGTCCCGTGCCATGAAACACATCCGGGACAATGCAGAAAAATATAATATTGACCCGAGACGTGTCTTTACCGTCGGTTTTTCTGCAGGCGGACATCTGGCGGCATCCTTGGGGACAATGTGGGACAGAAAAGAAATTTATGCGGCAATCGATATGCCGTTCGGGTATAATAAGCCGGACGGCATGATGCTGATTTACCCCGTAATTTCAGCGACCTTCCATTTAGGGTCGTTCAAAAACCTTTTAATGGAGGACGGGGACGATGCGGAAAAACTGAAAATGTGCAGTATTGAAAATTGCGTGAGCGAAAACGCAAGCCCTGCCTATATTGTGCATACCGCCAACGACCAGGTCGTGGACGTGCGAAGTTCCCTTGTGCTTGCCAATGCAATGGCAGAAAAAGGTATAAAATTTGAGATGCATATTTACCCGGATGCACCGCACGGTGTTGCCCTTGGGAATCAGATCACAAAATGCGGGGTCGAAAAATGGGCGAACCCTTCCATTGCCAAATGGATTCACCAGGCTGTTGCATGGGCAGAGGGACTGCGGCGGTA
>SVJY01000045.1 GCA_015068765.1 Oscillospiraceae bacterium | reverse complement strand
ACATATAACAAGTTTCCTATCCGTCCCTTAAATTGGAAGTCTCCTGCCGACTATATTAGGTCCTTCCTTAAAACGGGAGAAATTTTTTGAAGAATTTTGTAACACATCATTGACAAACCTACATTTTTGAAAAAAAATTAAATTTCTTGCCGCCACATAAACATAATAGATTACTTTACTATTCTATTTATAGGATTTTTTAATAAAACTTTTGACTTTTGTACGTAGGTGTGCTATACTATATTATTATGAGTAGAGTAAATATTGTAACCGGTCATTTCGGTAGCGGAAAAACTGAATTTGCATTAAATCTTGCGATGCGGCAGACGGGGAAGACTACCATTGTGGATATGGATACTGTTAATCCCTATTATCGTACTGCGGATGCCGCGGATATTTTAAATAAAAAAGGCATAGGTGTTATTTTACCCCGGTTTGCCAATACGAACGTGGATATTCCGGCACTTCCCAGCGAGATTTTCTCTGTATTTGCCAATCGGGAACAAACGGTTATTTTCGATGTTGGCGGCGATGAGGACGGGGCATTGGCTCTCGGGCAGTTTAACCGCTATTTCACGGAAGAACCGTATGAAATGTACTATGTGATTAACGCACGAAGACCGCTGACCCGGGATAAGGAAGGCGTTCTGGATATTCTTCGCGAGGTGGAGATTGCCTCCCGCCTTAAGGTGACGAAGCTTGTCAACGGCACCCATCTGGGAGAAGAAACGACGCCGCAGATTATACTGGAGGGACAGAGGCTGGTGGAAGAAGTCAGCCGTGAGACCGGTATTCCGGTTGGATTTACTGCGGTGAAAAAAGGAATAGAGGTTTCGGTGCACAATCCGATTATGCAGCTGGAACTTTTTATAAAAACGCCATTTTAATACGAAAGGATGATAGATATGGCAAAAGTTACGTTCCGCGAGGACAGATGCAAAGGCTGTGAACTTTGCACAACGGTATGCCCCAAGCACATTGTGCAGATGGCAAAGGACAGACTGAACAAGAAGGGATTTCATCCTGCAGAGGTTGTAAAGCAGGATGAATGTATCGGTTGTGCGTTTTGCGCGACCATTTGCCCTGATGCGGTTATTGAAGTAGAAAAATAAACCAGAAAGGAAGAAAGACATGGCAGAAAAAGTTTTAATGAAAGGAAATGAAGCTGTGGCTGAAGCGGCCATTCAGGCAGGATGTCGCTTATTCTTCGGTTACCCGATAACACCCCAGACGGAAGTTTCCGCATATATGGCAAAGCGTATGCCGAAAATCGGCGGTACGTTTCTGCAGGCAGAGAGTGAGGTTGCAGCCATCAATATGGTCTACGGTGCGGCAGGCGCCGGTGCCCGTGTTATGACATCCTCTTCAAGCCCCGGCATAAGCCTTAAGCAGGAGGGCATTTCCTACATAGTAGGTAGTGACCTGCCCTGTGTCATTATCAATATTGTGCGTGGCGGCCCCGGCCTCGGCGGCATTCAGCCGGCACAGAGTGACTATTTTCAGGCTGTTAAGGGCGGCGGGCACGGTGATTATCACCTGATCGTTCTTGCTCCCAGCTCAATTCAGGAGCTGGTTGACATGACCCAGGAAGCATTTGATATTGCTGACCAGTACCGTATGCCCGTTATGATTATGGGTGACGGTATGCTGGGACAGATGATGGAGCCGATCGAGTTCGGTGCCAAGGAGGGCAGGAAGCTGCCGGAAAAGACCTGGGCAGCAAACGGTACAGAGGGAAAGCGGGAACGCAATGTTATCAACTCTCTGTATATCGAGGCTTCCGACCTTGAGGAACTGGTGCTTGCCCGTTACGAACGGTATAAGGAAGTAGAAAAGAACGAAGTGAAATGGGAAGAATATATGACAGAGGATGCCGACTATGTTATTGCGGCGTACGGCACGATTGCCCGTGTCGCGAAAACGGCAATCCATGCACTTCGTGAAGAAGGTATTAAGGTAGGTCTCATCCGTCCGATCACACTCTGGCCGTTCCCGACTGATGCATTTCGGAAGGCGGCAGACAAGGTAAACGGCTTCCTTTCCGTTGAAATGAGTATGGGTCAGATGGTAGAGGATGTCCGGCTGGCAGTAAACGGTAAGAAGCCGGTAGAATTCTTTGGAAGAACCGGCGGTATCGTTCCTACACCGGATGAAATTTGCGATGCAATTCGTAAGATGAAGGAGGGGAAATAAGATGACAAAAGTATTTTCACGCCCCGAAGCACTCAACGATGTTGAACTGCACTACTGCCCCGGCTGTACCCACGGTGTTATCCATCGCCTTGTCGCAGAGGTTATGGATGAACTGGGAATCACAGGCGAGACAATAGGTGTTGCGTCCGTTGGCTGTTCCGTATTTTCATATAAATATTTCGGCTGTGATATGCAGCAGGCGGCACACGGTCGTGCACCGGCTGTTGCAACCGGTATAAAGCGTGCCTTGCCGAACCGCACGGTTTTCACCTATCAGGGTGACGGTGACCTTGCGGCTATCGGTACTGCCGAAACCGTTCATGCTGCATCCCGCGGTGAAAATATTACCGTTATTTTTGTAAACAATGGTGTTTATGGCATGACAGGCGGTCAGATGGCACCCACCACGCTGGAAGGACAGGTTACACAGACCTCACCCTACGGTCGTGATGTAAAGACGCAAGGGTATCCGCTTCGCGTCTGTGAGCTTTTGGCACAAACGGATGGTGCGGCATATCTTGCTCGTACGGCTGTGGACAGCGTAAAGCATATCCGTGAAACAAAAGCGGCCATTAAGAAGGCTTTCACCTATCAGATGGAAGGTAAGGGTTTCACTATGGTAGAAGTTCTTTCTGCTTGCCCCACATACTGGGCACTGTCGCCGGCAGAAGCACTCAAACGTCTGGGCAGTGAAGTGATTGAACATTATCCGCTTGGCGTATATAAGGATAAGGGGGCAGAAACAGATGAAAAATAATGAAATTATTATTGCTGGTTTCGGTGGACAGGGTATTTTGTTTGCCGGAAAAGTGCTTGCATATACAGGCCTTGTAAACGGCTATGAAATTTCCTGGCTTCCGTCCTACGGCCCGGAAGTACGTGGTGGTACCGCAAATTGCCACGTAATCATGTCGGAAGCACCCGTTGCTTCTCCTATGATTACTAAGCCCACGGCGCTCATTGCCATGAACCTGCCGTCCCTTCGCAAATTCGAGGATGCAGTTGTATCGGGTGGACTGATTATAGTGGATTCTTCTCTGATTGAAGAAGATGTAAAGCGTGATGATGTAACGGTTATCCGTATTCCGGCCACTAAAATGGCGGACGAAGCCGGTGCACGAAAGCTTGCGAACATGATTATGACCGGTGCCTTTGTGAAAGCAACCGGATGTGTTGACTTTGACGGTTTGGTAAAGGGTGTTGCTAAGTGCGTACCGGCCGGTAAGGATGCCATTTTAGAACAGAATAAAAAACTTCTTTCCATGGGATATAATTACGGAGAATAAAAAAGTGAAGCTATCGGATTTTGATTACACATTACCCGAGGAGCTGATTGCACAGGAGCCTTTGACTGACCGTACGGCCGCAAGGCTCCTTACGCTTATCGGGGGAGAAATAAACCACGGTACGTTTACGGATTTAAGACATATTCTGAAAAAAGGGGATTGTCTTGTGCTAAATGACACCCGTGTGATTCCGGCACGCCTGTATGGACAGAAAAAGGATACGGGCGGTGCTATTGAATTTCTGCTTTTGAAACGTATAGACTTGAACATCTGGGAAGTTGCCTTACGCCCCGGTAAAAAGGCAAAGCCGGGGGCAAAATTTGTTTTTGGGGATATATTGGAAGCGGAAATTCTGGAAGTCATCGAAGGCGGTAACCGGATTGTTTCTTTTTCTTATGACGGTGTTTTTGAAGAAATTCTGGATACACTCGGCGAAATGCCGTTGCCCCATTATATTACGAAAAAGTTAGAAGATAAGGAAATGTACCAGACTGTTTTCGCTAGAGAACGTGGCAGTGCGGCGGCTCCGACAGCCGGCCTCCACTTTACGGAAGACTTTCTGGATGAACTTCGTAAGTTGGGCGTGGATATTGCTTTTCTTACGCTTCACGTGGGGCTTGGCACGTTTCGCCCTGTGAAGGTAGAAGAAATTACCGAACATAAAATGCATACGGAATATTACACCGTTTCCGAGGAAGCTGCTGCGAAAATCAATGCTTGTAAGGAAAGAGGTGGTAGGGTGGTATGCTGCGGCACTACGAGCGTACGCACCGTGGAATCCGTTGCGGACGAAAACGGTCGGATGCGGGCGCAAAGCGGTGATACGGATATATTTATTTATCCCGGCTATCGCTTTAAAGCGGTGGATGCCATTATAACCAATTTTCACCTTCCCAAATCTACGCTTTTAATGCTTATCAGTGCTTTTGCCGGACGGGAAAATGTTCTCCGTGCATACGAAGAAGCCGTTCAAATGCGTTACCGCTTCTTTAGCTTTGGTGATGCCATGTTTTTAGGATAACAAAAAGGTGAACGAAAAGTTCACCTTTCAGACTGTCGAAAAACTTGCTCTACCGCAAGAATACTTTTATAAACGTTTTTTATTCCATTTTCAATCATTAAACATTTTAAATTTTTAAAGACGGAGATTCATCGAGAATCCCCGTCTTTTCTTGCTTTTTACGAAATCGTTCTCTGCCGTACCATTGTACGCTGACGAAAACGATTTCGTAAAATATCCCTACGTTTTTCGATATCTGCCAGCGTGTCGACTTTATCGACACGCTGAAAGGTGAACGAAAAGTTCACCTTTTATGTTTTTATTGTAAAAAATACTCGTAGGTGTATGCGGTGTAATAACCGTCATTCCGTTCTTCACGGACTACGTTGCCATACACATCATATGTGTACGTTACGCTGAAGGAGGGCGTTTCCCATTTAATTTGCCTTCCGTTTTCGTCATAGGTATATTGCATCCAGAAGCCGTCGCTCTGTTCAGAGCAAATTAAATTTCCTTCTTCGTCGTATGAATAGGACGTGGTTCCGTGGGCATCCGACTGCAAAATAGTATTCCCGCGTTCATCATATTCCCATTTTGTCCATTCCCCTCGATGGTTATCGCTTGTTATAGGATTACCTTTTTCGTCATAGGTGGTGGAGTTCCATTCGCCATATGAATTTTCACGGCGCAGGAAGCGATTTTGCTCGTCATACGTCCATGCTTCCCACGTGCCGCCATCCGCCGTTTCCTTCCGTATTAAATTCCCTGCCGCATCGTAGCTGTAACGATATACGGTAGGAAGAGGAGACATACGGCTTTTTACGGATTCCGTCACAATACGACGGTCGTCATCGTAGGTATAGGTGGTTTCATTTCCGTATGGGGCTATTTTTTTTATTAAATTTCCGTATACATCGTAAGTGTTATAGTATCCACCGCCACCCGTGGCACTAACGGTTAATTGGTTGTCAAGGGTATCGTATGTGTATGTTATGTTTCTGCCGTCAAAAAGCAAGTTTCCCCGTTCGTCGTATGTTTTTTCTTGGATCACACCGTTACTGTCAACGCTTTTTGTTTCAAGCCAGACACCACGTTTGATTTTTACAATCCGTGCTTCCCCTAACCAATCTACATCAAGGTCAAAGCTTTCTGCACAGGCACGAACAGGCACAAGTGTTCTGTCATCCTTTATAAAGGCCGGGCTTTCCAAGATGACCGTTTTGTCGTTTACAAGCATAATGTTACTGTCTATCTGCAAAGCAATCGTTTTATCATCTTTGGTTGCCGTAACCTTTCTGGTTTCCTCCTCATAGGTTACTTCTGCACCTATTGCTTCAAAAATAGCACGAGCCGGCACCATGGTGCGGTCATTTACAATGATGGGCGGCACATCACATATAATTTCATTTTTACCGTATACAATTTTAATCCGCACATCGGCAGAAACCTGCACGCTAAAGACCATGGCGAGCATAAAGACTAAAAAAAGACAAATCATTTGTTTTTTCATATAAACACCTCCATAAATACAGTATACCATAATAGGGGGAGAGTCAAGCTTTTGCAGAAAATTTTATAAAAAAACAGTGCGACCTTGCATTCCTTATCAAAGTGTAGTATAATAAAAACCGTATCATCACAAATCCCTTTGGAAGCCGTGATGAAAACAGGAGGAAATTCATGTTTACATTACTTACGAAGGAAAACAGAGCCCGCCGAGGTACATTTGAAACGGTGCATGGTACGGTGCAGACACCGGTATTTATGAATGTTGCAACATCTGCGGCGATTAAAGGCGGTGTTTCAAGTGAGGACCTGGAACGGGTACGCTGTCAGGTGGCACTTTGTAACACCTATCATCTGCACGTCCGTCCCGGCGACGATGTTGTCCGTGATATGGGCGGTCTCCATTCTTTTATGGATTGGAAAGCACCGATTCTGACCGACAGTGGCGGCTTTCAGGTGTTTTCGTTGGCACAGCTTCGGAGTATAAAGGAAGAGGGCGTATATTTCCAGTCTCATATTGACGGGAAAAAGATATTCATGGGTCCGGAGGAGAGTATGCAGATTCAGTCCAATCTTGCCTCCACCATTGCCATGGCATTTGATGAGTGCGTGGAAAACCCTTCGCCTTATGACTATACGAAGAAATCCACGGCACGTACCACGAGATGGTTGATCCGTTGCAAAGAAAAAATGGATAAGCTAAACCGTTTGGAAGGTACGATAAACCCGCATCAGTTATTGTTTGGCATAAACCAAGGCGGCACCTATGACGATTTGCGTATCGAGCATATGAAAGAAATTGCCAAGCTGGATTTGCCCGGCTACGCTATCGGCGGTCTGGCAGTGGGGGAAAGCCATGAAGAAATGTATCGGATCATTGATGCGGTAGAGCCGTATATGCCGGAGGATCGGCCACGTTATCTTATGGGTGTAGGCACGCCTGCCAATATTCTGGAAGGCGTCCGCCGTGGTATCGATTTTTTTGATTGCGTCATGCCCAGCCGAAATGCACGGCATGGATATATGTTTACCAATGCCGGAATTATCAATTTGAATAATGCAAAGTATATGCGAGACCCTTCGCCTATAGAGGAGGGCTGTACGTGTCCTGCCTGCCAACGTTATTCCCGCTCGTATATTCGACATCTCCTTCGGGCCGGGGAAATGCTTGGTATGCGTCTTTGCGTACTGCATAATCTGCATTTCTATAATCAGCTTACGGAGCAGATTCGTACTGCATTGGATGAAGGAAGATTTGAAACATTTTTCCAAGAAAAAATCGAAATGGTGACGAAAAGATTATAAGTATAAAATGAACCGACCCCCAAAAGTTAGACCAAAAATCTAACGATTGGGAGGTCGGTTTTTTATGTCAAAATACAGCTGTGGTGTTTATAAAACAAACTGTACCGTACAAAATGCGGCATAAATGCAGAGAAGCGTGATGCCTTGCCAGCGTGAAAGCTTTTCACGGAAAAGAGCCGGAAGGGTTAAAAACAGCATTACAAACAGCATAACAGGGAGCTCATACACAAGAGTGGCACTGATGCCGGAAATCGTTTTGCCCATTGGGACAGTAAAGGGGGAGAGCGTTGCGGAAAGACCGCTTACAAGCACAAGATTAAATAAATTTGCACCGATAATGTTGCCGAGGGAGAGTGCACTGTGCCCTTTTATTAGTGCTGTAATGGCGGTTACAAACTCCGGAAGAGATGTGCCGAGGGCAACAAAGGTCAGTGCAATAACAGATTCCGGTACACCAAGACCTTCTGCAATAAGCGTGCCGTTATCCACTAAAAGATCGGCACCGAAAGCAATAAGGGCCGCCCCCACAATGAGAAGAAGGATATCCTTCCAAATGCTTCCCGTTGGTTTTTCGGTTTCTGTCTTCGCCATGCCGGGTTTAGTAAGTTTGCGAACCGTTAAAAACATATACAAAACGAAAAGTGCCAGAAGAATGAGACCGATCGTGCGACTAAAGGCTCCAAAAACGTAAGCGGCGACGCAATAGATGACGGCGGCAGTGAAGAAGAAAATTACGGGCATGCGAAGCTCCGCGGCGTTTGTTTTGCTGGGTCGGATTGCAATGGTAATGGCAGCAATCAAAGAAACATTACAAATAATCGAACCAATCGCGTTACCGTATGCAATTTCGCCGTGCCCTGCGAGAGCAGAGGCGGAGGAAACCATGACCTCCGGTAGTGTCGTTCCTATGGAAACCACGGTTGCACCGATCAAAAGCTCGGGCAGATTAAACCGGTGTGCAATCCCTGTGGCCCCGTCTACGAACCAATCGCCTCCCTTGATGAGAAGAATCAGTCCCAGAATAAATAGTAGAATTGGAATCAGCATGATGTTCTCCTTTCAGATGAAATAGCATAAATACTTTTTACATTTGTATCTAATGATAACATAATTCCCCCAAAATGTCAACAAAAGAAAACGGTGAAAATGAAAAATTTTTTAAAGAAAAAGGCGTACCGCATCGCACGGTAAACGCCTTAAGCATGTACAAAAATGCAGATAGCTTGTTTGGATTACACAGTGATAATATGCAATCCTGCTGCTTGAATTCTATCCAGCTCGTCTTGGTTTGCTTTTTTGTTGGTCACAAGTGTTTCTGCCACATCGATAGGAGCAATGGCGGTAAGTGCTGTTCGTCCTATTTTGGTATAATCGGCGGCAATTAAAGCACTTTCGGAGAGCCGGAGCATTTGCCGGCTGATTTCCGCTTCCTGGTTATAGTAGGTTGAAAAACCTGTTTCGGCATGAATGCCGTCCACGGATAATATCAGCTTGTCGGCGTGGTAACGGCTGAGCTGATGAAGTGCGTCATCCCCGTAGGTAAATTGGTATTTTGTGTTCACGAGTCCCCCTAAGAGAACAACATTAAAATTCGCGTTGCCGGAGGCTTCCAGTGCAATGGCAATAGAGTTTGTGACGATACTGATGTTCCGCCTTACGTTAAGTGCCCGAAGAGAAAACAGAGTGGTTGTTCCTGCGTTCATCATAACGGTATCGTTATCGCGGACTGTATTGGCAACATACTCTGCAATCGCCTTTTTCTCTGCCTCGTTGGTGCTGAAACGCTGATTAAAATTCATATTATAATAGTTCTTGTAGGAACTGACAGCACCGCCGTGCACACGGGATAATAGTCCATGGGACTCCAGATCTGCCAAATCAATTCTGATGGTAACTTCAGAGATATGAAACATACGGGAGAGATCGGAAACTCGAACCTTACCTGATTCGTGCAGAAGCTCTAAAATTTTTCCTTTCCGCTGTTCAGCATTGTATTCCAAATACATTGCCTCCTTCTTCGGTTATTTGCCGGCTTCCATGTCCGGTGCATTGAGAAGACGGTCCAGATATATGTAGCGATCATAAACCTCTTTGTAATCCGTGCTTTGCGGCAAAAAGCAGGCGTCAACCTCCACCAGTGCCTCTGTCGCGCTGCAAACATCGGGGAAGATGCCTGCACCCACACCGGCTAATATAGCAGAGCCGAGACAGGCTGTTTCTTTGTTTTTCAAGGTAATCAGCTTTTTACCCGTCATATCCGCTTTTATCTGACACCATAATGGGCTTGCGGCACCGCCGCCCATACAGCGGATTTCATCTACATATGTACCGAGATAATCCAGATTTTCCTTTAGCATACAGGCTACAGCTTCCAGCACACTACGTATGAAATGTCCTTTTGTATGCTCCAGACTAAACCCGTAAAAGCCGCCTCTTGCCGCGGGGTTATACTTAGGCATCATGGAACCGCAAAGGTGGGGGAGCATGGTGAGTCCGTCGCAACCGGGTGCGATTTTTTCTGCCAGAACATCCAGATCGCGGAAGCTTTCGCTTTCGCAGAAAGCGTTTTTAAACCATTTCAGTGTCATACCGGCTGTTGGCGTCCAAAGCATGAGACAGTATTGATCGTCGTAGTTATAATGACAAGGCACTTTGCTGTTCGGGTTAAAAGGGGGAATCGAGTCGCTCCCGGCAAAAATGACCATAGTCGTCCCTGTCATTTCGCTGATACATCCCTTCCGGGTGACACCGGCACCGATCGCACCGGCAATTTGGTCAATGGCACCGGTCACCACCGCTGTGCCTCTGTATACACCTACGTTTTCGGCACTGCCGCAAAGCTTGGGGAGCATTTCGGGTGCTAAACCCACATAGTCCAGCATTTCGCTCCACCACGCACCCTTTCGGATGTCAAAGTACAGCGAGGAAGACTGGAGCGTACGCTCGGTGACAAACTCTCCCGTAAGACGGAACAGTATAAAATCTTCCAAAAGAAAAATTTTACGCACCTTTTCCCAGAGTGCAGGTCTATTTCTTTTTATCCACAAAAGCTTACAGGCAGGCCAGGTGGCAGTAATTTCGGGCTGACCGGTTACGGTGTATACCTTTTCCGTACCGAAGGCTGCTTCAATTTCTGCGGCTTCTGCCGTTGCCCGATTATCAAGCCATACGATGGCATCGCAAAGGGGTGTTCCGTTTTCGTCTGCCAGTATCAACGTTTCGCACTGGGTGTCAACGGATAGAGCATCGATTTGTATGCCTTCTGAAAGGGTATCATACGCCTTCAGAAACATTTTCCAATATTCTTCGGGGTCAAACTCCACAAAATCGCCGTGGGAATTTAAGGTGTATTCCAGGTGGATACTTCCTTTTTCCCGTCCTTTTTCATCATAAACGGCAGCCTTTAAGGATGTGGTGCCGATATCAACGCCAAGTAAATACATAATGTCTCCTTATAATCAGCCGCCAAGAGCCGCCATGTCAAGTAATTGATAGCTTTCCGGAATTACATGCATATTACTGCGGTGCCCGGCGGAAATTTCTTCAATAACGTAGGTGGTAGTCGCACCGTCGCTTACGCTTTCAATACCGACGAGCGCGTTCTGGCGGAAAAAGAAACGCATAGTAGTATCGCCGGCAGTTGTTTTATACTCTTCGTATTGTAAGCTTTCACCGCTGAAGCTGCCGTTACCCTTCGCTTCAAAGATGAGCCCTTCGGTGGATAAGGCGTCTCCTGCCATGTTGCTGGCGGAATTTGCGACCTCAGCACTGCTTGTAATAATCATTTGGCTGTCATGGTTTATCATGTAGGTGACACCTTCACGGATTAAAACGGTATATAAAACGCCATCGGTTTCCGTTTCCATGGCAGTACTGTCGGGGCTTACAGATACAGCAAACTCATTAATGCCGGTTTCGCCCTCTACCTTAGCTTTCATAAAGTAGTCCCCGCTTTTAATGATGTCGATATACATCCGAGAAAGTAAACCATCCGCCGCACCCTCCGGTGTAGCTGTGGGATTTGCCTCTTGATGTGTGGGCGTGTCCGTAGACTTTTCGGTGGCTTCTGTCCCTGCATTGGGAGAGGGAGCCGGGTCGTTCCCTGCTTTGTTGGCACAGCCTGCAAAGAGCATACAAAATACGGTTAAAAATAAAACTGTTTTTTTCATTGCATCGAATCCTTTCTATTCCTTTTTATTAAGTATATCATTTTTCTTAAAAAAATACAAGACTAAAATTAACTTTTATTACCATGAGAACCTGACCGAGTTATTATTTTATAAAATTTTAAAATTTGTGTTGAAATTCATATGAAAATCGTGTATAATAATAAAGTCGTACAAGTCGGGGAGTTAGCGGTGCCCTGTACCCGCAATCCGCTATAGCGGGGATGATGCCCTTTTGGAGGACTGTTTTTGTATGGCTGGCTTTTGTAAGCGGTGATTACGGTCAGGTCTTACGCGACATGGACCCGTGAACCTCGTCAGGTGGGGAACCAAGCAGCGATAAGCGGACATTCATGTGTGCCGTGAGGGCACCTGGCACCAGCTGGCTGCAAAAATACCGCATATAAATACAGATGCGAAAAAAGGGCGTGCGACTTTTTTATACGGTGGGGAGGAGAAGCATGGCGTATACAGCACTTTACAGAACCTGGCGTCCGCTTACGTTTGATGACGTTGTTGGTCAGTCCCATATAACGAATACGCTGAAAAATGAAATTAGTCATGACCGTATGGGACATGCCTATCTTTTCTGCGGCACACGCGGGACGGGTAAAACGTCAACCGCCCGTATTTTAAGCCGTGCCATGAACTGCCTGTACCCCAAGGACGGAAACCCCTGTAACGAATGCGAGAATTGCCGCGGTATTCTGGAGGGGAAAATTCTGGATATTACGGAAATTG
>SVJY01000004.1 GCA_015068765.1 Oscillospiraceae bacterium | reverse complement strand
CGTGTTTTCCCGAAAAAGGAAGACCCGAAGTTTTACGCCATGTACCGCAGTCTCGTAGCACAGGGGCTGCAGATGTTCGCCCGTCCCACAGGTGTAAACTATGTCATTATGCGCCAAGGCGGTCTCCAGCGGCTCATGTGGCCGGTGGAAAACCGTTCCTTAATTCGTGTGCTTGCACGTATCGGCGATTTTGATAAATACATAGATACCATATTAAGCACCTATTTCCACGTCATGCAGGCAGAGAGTGGCGAAGTCGTCAACTTCGGTCTCCCCTGGGGCGCAGTCACCGGCGGTGCACTGTTTGCCTTCGGTGCGGTGGCAATGTATAATGAGGCACTCTATGAAAAATACAAAGAAAATGCCTACCGTGCCTTCCGCTTTATAGAAGCGCAGCGTGCGTTTTCAACCAATGACCCCACGCTTGTTGACGGACTGTATCCGCCGGCTCGTTCCTCTGACTTTGCGGCAAACGGACAGATCTGGGCACAGACGGATATGTGGAACGTACAAGGCTACGCCATATATGCAGAAGGCCTGAAAAGACGGGGTGATGCCCATGCCGAGGAAGTTACGGAAGCCTTCTGGGATTACAGAGGACGCCTGCAAGCGATCGTAGACAGAGCCGCCGCCGAGCAGGAAGACAGCGAAAGAATTATGCTGCCGGCAGATGCGCATTTCGATCCTGAAATTGAGAAGGTGATGATTCCCGGTCTGTTCTCACGCCATGCCTCGGACTTGTACGTACTTGGTCTCGGACTTTTCGGCGAAGATACGCCCCTTGCCCGTAAGGCGATCAATATGCTGTTTGAAATCGACAAAGGGTACCAAAACGGACTTTGCTGTACATATGAACCATCCTTTGTAGCACCGAGAAAGGGACGGCGCTGGTACATTTCCTTCATGGATATAGACGTGTACAATTATTACCGCCGCAACGGCTACAAGGAAAGAGCCAAGGAAATCCTGGATGCACAGCTTACCTATGGTATGACGGACGAATACTATATGGGCGAACGCATTGACGATGTGGATGCCTGGTTCTTTCCGTGGAGCCCGAATTGCAGTGCCAACGCCAGAACGATTACAATGCTTTGCGACTGGTATATAGGACCGGAAATATTTACATTTTACGAAAAACGGTAAAATACAAAAAGCATAAAAAAAGACCTGCTAAATGAAAGCCAAAAGTTCGACTTAATTTAGCAGGTCTTACTTATTCTGAGATTATTTCAGGTTATTTTCTAGTGTTGCCAGCTGGTCGGCAATCGCCTTAGGCAGCTTATCACCAAACTGTGCAAAGTATTCTTTGATACCGTCGATTTCGCCTGCCCATACAGCCTTATCAACGCTGAGGAGCTCATCCAGTGTGGCGGCATCGATATCCAGACCGGTCAGATCCAGGTCTTCTGCCTTCGGCAGGTAACCGATTGCAGTTTCCTTTGCGTCTGCCTTGCCTTCGCAGCGGTCTAAAATCCAGTTGAGGACACGCATATTGTCACCGAAGCCGGGCCACATGAAGTTGCCGTTTTCGTCCTGACGGAACCAGTTTACATGGAAGATAGCGGGTGCCTTGTCGCCCAGCTTTTCGCCCATTTCCAGCCAGTGTGCAAAGTAATCAGCCATGTTGTAGCCGCAGAAGGGCTTCATTGCCATGGGGTCGCGGCGGACAACGCCAACGGCACCGGCTGCTGCTGCGGTGGTTTCAGATGCCATGGTAGCACCTACAAACACGCCGTGCTCCCAATCTCTTGCCTGGTATACCAGGGGAGCAGTCTTTGCACGTCTGCCGCCGAATACGATTGCAGAAATCGGAACACCGGCAGGATTTTCAAATTCAGAAGAAATGCAGGGGCAGTTCTTGGCAGGTGCAGTAAAGCGGGAGTTGGGATGAGCCAGCTTGTTGCCTTCTGCGGTAAATTCCTTACCGTTAACCTTTGCACCCTTCCATTCGGTTGCATCTGTCGGGGGATTCTTATCAAGACCTTCCCACCAAACCGTCATATCTTCATTATTGATAGCAACGTTTGTGAAGATAGTGCCCTGCTTTGTAGAAGCGAGAGCGTTGAAGTTTGTCTTTTCGCTTGTGCCGGGAGCAACGCCGAAGAAGCCTGCTTCGGGGTTGATGGCATAGAGTCTGCCATCCGGGCCTATGCGGAGCCATGCAATATCGTCACCGACAGTCCAAACCTTGTAGCCCTTTTCCTTGAGATATTCCGGGGGAATGAGCATGGCGAGGTTCGTCTTGCCGCAAGCAGACGGGAATGCAGCTGCAATGTATTTGACTTCGCCCTTGGGATTTTCAAGGCCGAGGATCAGCATATGCTCTGCCATCCAGCCTTCCTTCCAGCCCAGGTAGGAAGCAATACGCAGTGCGAAGCACTTTTTACCCAGGAGAACGTTGCCGCCGTAAGCGGAGTTAATGGACCAGATCGTGGAATCCTGGGGGAACTGTACGATGTAACGCTCATCCGGATTTACATCCTTCTTCGCGTGGAGACACTTAACAAATTCAGGATTGTCACCCAGGCATTCCATAACCGCTGTACCAACGCGGGTCATGATAGCCATATTCAGTACTACATAGATACTGTCTGTCAGCTCAATACCGATTTTGGAGAAGGGAGAGCCAACAGGACCCATGGAGTAGGGAACTACATACATGGTGCGGCCTTTCATAGAGCCGTTGTAGAGGTTACGCAGTTTTGCGTACATTTCAGCAGGATCCATCCAGTTATTGGTAGGACCGGCTTCTTCCTTGGTACGTGCACAGATGAAGGTTCTGTCTTCAACACGTGCAACGTCGTTTTCTGCTGTTCTGTGATAGTAACAGCCGGGAAGCTTTTCTTCGTTCAGCTTCAAAATTTCACCGGATGCACAGGCTTCACGGCGAAGCTCTTCCAGTTGTTCTTCACTGCCGTCAATCCAGATAATTTCGTCCGGCTTACACATGGCGACCATATCGTCAAGCCATGCCTTGACACTCGCATTCGTTGTCAATTCAAACACTCCTTTGCATAATGGCTTTAAAAAATATACCTATTCTATAGTATACAACAAAATTCTAAATATTGCAACACTTTTTTTCAGATTTTTTAATTTATCCGTAAAGAAGGTCCGCGAGGGCGGCAAGCTGGGGGATTGAAAGGGTTTCGCCTCGCACAGTAGGGGCAAGCCCCATTCGCTCTGTGGCGGCGGAAATTTGCTCCTTTGTGCCGAAGCGACCTGCATTGGCAAGACCGTTTACGAGGGTTTTCCGCCGCTGGGCAAACACGGCCCGCACAAGGGCGAAGAAATAGGCCTCGTCCTTCGTTTCTACCAGAGGGGATTGGCGAAGCGTAAGGCAAAGCACCTCGGAATCCACCTTGGGCGGCGGAAAAAAGGATGCGGCCGGTACGCGGCATACCCGTTCTACCTCGCACCGGTACTGTACCGCTACAGTCAGTGCCCCGTAGTCCTTGCCGCCGGGTGCGGCGAGAATCCGGTCCGCCACCTCCTTCTGCATCATGACGACGATGCGGCGAAGAGGCAGATTTTTTTCTAAAAGTGCCAGTAAAATCGGTGTGGTGATGTAATAGGGCAGATTTGCGGCAACGGAGACGGGCATATCCCCGAACTGCTCGGCAAGGAGCCGAGGTAAATCGAGCTTTAAAACGTCACCGTGCACAACGGAGATATTGTCAAAGGCGGCCAGCGTGTCGGCGAGGACGGGGAGAAGCCGGTCATCGATTTCGACTGCCACAACCTTCTCTGCCCGACCGGCAAGTGCTTCGGTCAGCACGCCGAAGCCGGGGCCGATTTCCAAAACGCCTCCACCTTCGGGAAGGGCGGCGTCCACAATTTCCTCCAGTACAGCATTGTCATGGAGAAAATTCTGCCCAAGCGATTTTTTTAAACGGAAGTCGTATTTTTCACAAAGTGCCCGGATATAACGGGGATCTGTCAAGCTTCCCATACGCTCTCCTCCTTCATGGGGACAAATAAAAGGCGAACGCCTTTTTCTTTGGCATATTTTACAGTGTAATCCGTGCCGCCGGGGCGACCGGTATAGTAGGCAATACAAACATGCGACCTATCCACCATACGGCGGTTTCGCATCTGCATACAGCCGGGTACGTATTTGTCAAAGAGACATTCCGTATGGTCAGCTTTTTCTAAAATCGATGCGTAGGTCTCCTTCTGGGCGGCTGTCCACCGTGCGGACTGGTCCTTGCAAGGCAGAACCAGAGAAAGGCGGACGAGGGGGAAATCCTTTTTCAGACGCAGTACCTCCTGTGCCGCCAGCGTATCAAAGCCGAGGGCACCGCCGCAAATAAATTCATTTACTCCGGAATCAGCAAAAATAGGCAGAGCGTGCCGCAGGGAATCCAGCACGCCGTCAAAGTCCTCCCGGCGAATCATCCGGTGTCCCGTAAAACAACAGCTGTATGCTTCCATATTAGTTTTCCTCCTTGTGTCGTTGCATACAGTACCGTGTGCCACAAGGTGTAATCCGGATTTTGCCACCGGTACTATCGGTCAGGGTTTTACAAAGTGCTTCGCCGTCCGCACTGCGGGTACAGACGGTGAGCGTCGGTACGGCACCGAAATCCGTTTCCAGAATCCGGTAGCCTTTTTCCCCGATTGTATACTGTAATTTTCCTAAGAGAGGGTATTCCACGGTTAATTGATAGACGGCAGAATGAATCATTTCGCAAACGCCGGCGGCAAGAACGCCGTCCGCCGCACTTTTGCCATAGGCACGGGCAAGACCGCCTGCACCCAGCAGTATGCCGCCGAAATACCGGGTCACCACCACGCACACGTCGGTAAGCCCCTGCTTTGTCAGCACATTCAAGACCGGGAGACCGGCCGTGCCGGAGGGCTCTCCGTCATCACTGTACCGGCTCACGTTGTTTTCTCGGCAAATATAGGCATACACATTATGCCGTGCCTCCCGGTGCACAGCACGCACCGACTCTAAAAAGGCGAGTGCCTCCTCCTCTTTTTGGACGGGGGCAACCTGCGCAATAAAGCGGGAACGTTTTTCGGTAAATTCTGCGGTAGCCTCGTCCGCTACGGTTTTATAATCTTGCAAAAGGCTCCCTCCTAACGCTGGTATTTTTTAAGCTTTGCATACAGTGCCGCATCTGCCATACAGATTACAGCCGTTCCCTCCGGGGTATAGTCCTCAGAAAGGAGCTCGCCCTCGGTGCGGATTGTATGGAGAAGATTGCCGTCCGTATAGGGAATCAAAAGCTCCATTTTTCGCCGCTTTCCGGGCAGAAGCTCGTCCAGCTGTGACAGGAGTGTCTCCAGCCCATCGCCGTTCTTTGCGGAAATATACACCGCCTTTTCCGGAAGGGGGGGACGGGGCGTAAACCCTGCTATATCGCATTTGTTAAAAACAGAAAGTATGGGCTTGTCTCCACAGCCGAGGGAGTGGAGGAGCCGCTCTACAACCGCAATCTGGTTTTCCATTTCCGGGCTGGAGGCATCAATGACGTGCACCAGAACATCTGCCGTAACTGCTTCCTCCAGTGTGGATTTGAAGGCTTCGATCAGATGATGCGGAAGCTTTCGGATAAAGCCTACCGTGTCAATCAGCATAGCTTCCCGTCCGTCCTCCATGCTAAGTGCACGGACAGTAGGGTCCAAGGTGGCAAACAGCATGTTTTCCGCAAGCACCCCTGCATCCGTCAAGGCGTTAAGCAGCGTGGATTTTCCGGCATTTGTATAACCGACGAGTGCGGCAGTGGGCACCTCGTTCTTCCGTCGCCGTGCCCGGAGAAGTTCTCGGTGACGGCTCAGCTCCGCAATCTCCTTTTCCAGTGCGGTGATCCGGCTGCGGATATGCCGCCGGTCCGACTCCAGCTTCGTTTCGCCCGGGCCTCTCGTCCCGATACCGCCGCCCAGACGGGACAGAGACTGGTAGCCCCCGGTCAGCCGGGGCAGGTTATATTTCAGCTGTGCCAGCTCCACCTGCAGCTTGCCTTCACCGGAAAGTGCCCGCCCGGCGAAAATATCCAAAATCAGGGCACTGCGGTCAATGACACTGCATTCTGTGATTTTTTCAATATTTTTTAGCTGTGACCCTGTCAGCTCATCATCAAAAATCAGGAGCGTTGCTTCCAGATTTTCCGCCATTTCCTTTATTTCCAGCAATTTACCTTCACCGATAAAGGTGGCACGGTCCGCCGCCTCTCGGTTTTGGACAATTTCGCCCAGGACCTCGGCCCCGGCAGTTTCGGCAAGCTGGGCAAGCTCGTGCATGGACTCGGCTGAGGTATCCTCCAGATGGTTTTGTAAATTCCGATGTGCACCTACCAGGATAACACGTTCACGCTGTTCGCTGTTTTCATACATTTTTCCCCAAACTCCTTTCCAGCTTGGGCAGTACCGGAATCAGTACGAAAAGCTGTAAAATATAGTTCGACAGGGCCGGAATCAGCTTCGTGATGAGCCTTGCCCAGAAGGTGCCGCCGTAAGAAAAGGCGGTAAAGGCAGAGTTAAGCCCTAAGTTCACCGCCAAAAGGATCACGGTGGAAACGAGGAGAACACGCGTCCATGTGGCAGATTTATAAAGAAACGCACCGTAGAGGACGCCTCGCAGAGCCGCCGTCACGGTAAAAAGCGGATTGATAGCACCGCCCTGTGGGAAAATAAGGGCACGGACAATATCACTGACTGCGGCAATAATGCCGCCGCCCACCGGACCGAACAGGGTACCGCCTACAGCCACGGGAAGAAAGCCGAGGCTGATTCGGTCGCGGCTTTCGGCAAAGATGGGAAGATAAATCTGAACAAAGCGGGTGAGCACAATCTCCAGGGCAATCAGAAGCCCGGCAAAGACCAGCGTTTTTGTGGATAATTTTGCTTTCAACGGCATACACTTCCTTTCGGTAGGTATAGAAATAAAAAACGACGCAACCTGTGCGTCGTCATTTTGGAGCGAATGACGAGGCTCGAACTCGCTACCTCCACCTTGGCAAGGTGGCGCTCTACCAGATGAGCTACATTCGCATTTGCAGATAATAGTATACCACAGTTTTACCGTTTTGTAAAGCATTTTTTTATTTTTTTTTGCCAAGAGGATAAAGAAACGATAAAAACGGCGGTTTTTCCGCCTTTTCGATCATGTGGAAGAGGCAATAAAAAAGAAAGTGGGCGTTTTTTGAAAATACCTTTGCTTTTCATGCCTGAATATAGTATAATATACATATTAAGGAAAAAATATTAGGGAAAAAATCCGGCAGGAGGGAGACCCGGCATGAAGGAAAAGACGCATACATTGGTACTGGCATCCGCATCGCCTCGGCGGCGGGAAATCCTGACGGAGGCAGGCATTGCCCATGTTGTCCGCCCGGCAGATTTTGACGAATCGGTGTTTGACGGGGTAGAGCCACGCCTTATGGTGCAGCTTCTGGCGGCAGGGAAAGCCGCCGCAGCGGCAGAAGCGCCGGGGGAATGGCTTTTGGGAGCCGATACGGTGGTTTCTCTTTCGGGGCAGGTTTTGGGGAAACCAAAAGACGAGGAAGAGGCCTTCGCCATGCTTTCGCGGCTTTCCGGTAAGACCCACCATGTATACACGGGCGTTGCCCTTCTTTGTGCAGAAACCGGCAGAATGAAGACCTGCTGCGAGGAAACAGCCGTTACCTTCCGAACGCTTTCGGATGAAGAAATTCGTACCTATATTGCCACCGGCGAGCCTATGGATAAGGCAGGGGCTTACGGGATACAGGGAAAGGGCGGTGCACTGGTGGAAAAAACAGAGGGCGACTTTCAGAATGTAGTCGGCTTGCCGCTTTGTGCCGTGCGGCGGCTGTTTGCGGAAATGAATATCGAATAGGAGACAGAGAAATGTCCAATTTCTTTAAAAGTAAATTTTTTATAATACTGGCGATCGTAACGGTACTGATTCTGATTTTAATGGCAGTTTCCACCATTTCTACGGATAAGGCAGGCTTTGCCGGTGATGCGGTGGGAACGGTGATGAGCCCGGTGCAACGGTTTTTCCGCAGTGTGGGGGATGCAACGGGAAACTTTTTCAGCCGCTTTCGCTCCAACTCCTCTTACCGGGAAGAAAACCAGCAGTTGGCGGCACGGGTAAAGGAGCTGGAGGAGGAAACCCGGGAGCTCTACGCCTTGCGGAACGAAAATGAACGGCTTCGGGGACTTCTTTCGCTTTCGGAAACCTATACGAACTATGAAATGGTTGGTGCAAGGGTTGTGGCAAAAGACCCGGGGGCATGGTTTAGTGCCTTTAAAATTGATAAAGGCACGGTGCATGGTGTGCGGAAAAACGACACGGTCATCACCGACGCCGGACTGGTAGGCTATGTATACGAGGTGGGCAGTACCTGGAGCAATGTGGTATCCGTTATTGATTCCCGAAGTGCTGCCGGCTGTATTATTGAACGGACAGGGGACATGGCGGTGGTAGAGGGCAGTCTCGATCTGATGAATGAAGGGACATGCCATTTATCCTATCTCTCCCGAGAGGCAGAGGTGGCAGTGGGCGATTTTGTGGAAACGTCCGGTCTTGGCGGCATCTATCCCGAAAAGCTTTTGATCGGAAAAATCAAGAGCCTTTCTGTTGACCCGCAGGGGCTTTATTATGAAGCGGTTATTGAACCGGCAGTGGATTTTGAACGGATCACGGAAGTTATGGTTATCCGGAGGCAGGAGGAATAAGATGCGCCATATCTGGAAAAGCGTAGTGCTGCTTCTTGCACTTTTAATAGACAGCACACTGGGCAGTCATATCGGCATACTGGACATATCACCCAGCTTTCTTCTGGTGACGGTGATTGCCATGGCGATGGCAGGTGAACTGGCGGAGGCAGGGATATACGGACTGGCGGCAGGGGTGCTCTGGGATATTTTATGGGGACGCACCTTCGGCTTTCATGCCCTTTTATATATGTATGTTGCACTGGGTGCACGGGCATTTTTGGAGCTTGTGTATAAGAACACGCCGGTAATTACAGCAGGGATTACCTTTGTGGCATCGCTTCTTTGTGAGCTGGTGCTGTGCTTTTTCAGCTTTACAATCTGGGGACGGGGCAATTTTTTGTATAATTTGTTCCGCATCATTATTCCCACGGCGGCGTATACGGCGATTGTACAGATGCTTTTGTATTATCCCATCACACGCCTCAGCCGCCCTAAGGAAGAAAGGGGGACAAGGCGATGAAACGGTATCAGTTTATCTATTTTATCGTGTTTCTGTTTGCGTTTTTAGTGCTTGGTCGACTGGTGGATTTACAGGTGGTAAACGGCAACGCCTATTTGCAGCAGAGCCGGCTTCGTCTCGTGAAAACCAGTGCCGTCAAGGCACCCCGCGGTGATATTCTGGATCGAAACGGCAAGCCCCTCGTTACGAATGAAACGGTTTTTGCCCTGCGGCTGTATAAGCCACGGGATATGGAGGATAAGGAGCTTAACACCCTTTTGGTACGGCTTTTACAGCTTGTGGAGGAGGACGGTGCAACAGTTACCGACAGCTTTCCGGTTACAAGCCGCGGCTTCAGTCTATCCGGCACGGCACTGTCTGCGTGGAAGAGCCGCTATAAGCTTCCGGAGGATGCGGACCGGGATACGGTGCTGGACTTTTTTGCCAAACGGTACCAGGTGGGCCGGGAGGCGTTGGGACAGATGCGACTGACGCTGATTGCCCAGCGGTATGAAATGGAACAGACCGGCTTTTCTGAGGACACGTCCTATACATTGGCAGAAGGCATTTCTCATACTCTTATGACTCGGCTACTGGAACAGAAAATGGAGTTTCCGGGGATTGCCATTGAAACCTCACCGGTGCGGAAATTCGTAAACGGCAATGTGGCAGCACACATTCTGGGACAGACGGGAAAAATATATAAGGAAGAATATGAACAGCTCCGGGACAAAAATTATGCTATGAACGACAGTATCGGCAAGCAGGGAATCGAACGGTATCTGGAGGATGCACTCAGAGGTGAGGATGGGCTAAACCGTGTGGAAAAAAGTGCGGACGGACAGACGGTGCGTACCCGAGAGGAAAAACCGTCAAAAAAGGGTGACAATGTGGTTCTGACACTGGATTTGGCACTCCAACAAAGTGCGGAAGAGGCCCTGAAAAACGCTATTGAATATGTACGTGCGGAAAGCGTGAACGAGGACGGGGAAGGAGAAAATGCCGCTTGCGGTGCATTGGCGGCTATTGATGTGAATACGGGCGAGATTTTGGCACTTGCTTCCTATCCCAGCTATGACCCGGCACGGTTTTATGAGGATTACGAAGCCTTGAGCACAGACCCCAATCTGCCCATGTTCAACCGGGCAATCGGCGGGGCATATGAGCCGGGCTCCACTTTTAAAATGGCAACGGCACTGGCGGCACTGGAGGAAGGAGTGATCAGGCCTGACGATATCATCGAGGACGAGGGCATTTATAAGTATTATGATGACTATCAGCCGATTTGCTGGATTTACCGAGGCACCGGGGCGACCCACGGCCCGGTCAATGTGACAGAGGCACTGAAGTATTCCTGCAACTACTTCTTCTATGATGTGGGACGGCGTACAACCATTGAAAAAATGAACACCTACGCCCACCTTCTGGGTCTGGGAGAAGCCACAGGAATCGAGCTTACCGAGGAAGAGAATATCGGCAAGCTGGCAAGCCCGGCACAGACGGAAGCGGACGGTGGGAAATGGGTGCCCGGTGACACGCTGCAATATGCAATCGGGCAGTCCAAAAACCTGTTTACGCCCTTACAGCTTGCCAATTATCTGGCAACAATCGTAAACGGCGGCACCCGGTATAAAACGCATATTGTAAAGGCGGTGCGTGATTCGGAAACCGGAGAGCTGGTACAGGAAACAAAGCCCACGGTGCTCTCGGAAATTGATATAGCACCGGAGAATCTAAGGGCAATTTTAGAAGGGATGCGGGACGTGGTTGAGCTGGGTACAGCCAGCACCGTTTTTGAAAACTTTGATGTCCCCGTCGGTGGCAAAACCGGTACGGCAGAGGTTTCGGGACGGGCAGATAATGCTATTTTCGTAGGCTTTGCCCCGTATGATAATCCTGCCATTGCCGTTTGTGCGGTGATTGAAGAGGGCGTGCATGGCTCTAATGCGGCTATCGCCGTGCGTGACGTTATGGAAACCTATTTCACAAGTACGGTGGAGGAAGATTCTGTTACAAAAACCAACATACTCCTGCCGTAGGCGGTAAAAATAAAAAAACTGAAAAAAGAATAGACTATTTTTCGGAAATATGCTATAATATGGATATATAGATAGGGAAGTGGAGGAAAGAAATGGGCGAGGTAGTCGTAATCACGTCCGGAAAGGGCGGCGTCGGGAAAACGGCGACGACAGCGGGCCTTGGTGTAGCACTTGCCATGGAAGGAAAATCCGTCGTGGTCTTGGATGCGGATATCGGCCTCCGGAATTTGGATGTGGCACTGGGACTTGCAGATAAAATTGTCTATGACCTTGTGGACGTGATAGAGAAAAATTGCAGATTGCGGCAGGCACTTGTGCACCACGGGAAGTATAAAAATCTTTGTCTTCTGGCGGCATCGCAGACAAGGGAAGGAGACGATGTAAGCCCGGAAGATATGGAAATGCTCTGCCGGGAGCTTCGTGAGAATTACGACTATGTTTTGATAGACTGTCCGGCGGGACTTGGCAGAGGCTTTGCCAATGCCACGAAGGCGGCGGACCGGGCACTGGTCGTTACAGTGCCGGAAACCGCGGCGGTACGGGATGCGGACAGAGTAATAGACTGTCTTGCAAAGGAAGGAATTGAAAAAAGGGGCCTGATTATCAACCGGATGCGCCCCCACCTTGCCGAGGACGGTATTATCCTGAAGGTAGAGGAAATCATTGAATGGCTGGCAACACCGCTTCTGGGCGTTGTACCGGAGGACGAAGCCGTTCTGCGGCAGACGGCACGGGGCGGACTGATTTTCGAGGACGGAAACAGCAAGGCGGCCCTTGCCTACCAAAATATTGCCAAAAGGCTGAACGGTATAACGGTGCCCCTTCTGGATATCGGCGGTAAAAAACGGCGGAGATTTTTTCTCGGCAGAAAAAAGCGAAAATAACAGACGGCGGAAGATGCTTCCGTATGCTCTGTAAAAATATATGACAGAATAGAGGGATACATATGAACATTGCATTGATTGCGCACGACAAGAAAAAAGAGCTGATGGTTCAATTCTGTACGGCATATAAAGCAGTTTTAGTACAGCACAATCTGTTTTCCACTGCCGGAACAGGGAATCTGGTTGAGGAAACTACGGGACTCCCGGTGCAGAAGTTTTTATCCGGCCCTCAGGGCGGTGACCAGCAGATTGGTTCACGCATCGCCTATAACGAAATTGATCTGGTGCTGTTTTTTGAAGATCCGCTGACAGCTATGCCGTATGAGCCGGATGTATCCACGATTGTACGTCTTTGCGATGTACACACCATTCCGATTGCCACCAATATGGCCACGGCAGAGGTGCTTGTCTTAGGTCTGAGCCGGGGCGACTTAGATTGGCGTAATCTTGTACGTAATTAAAAAAAACGGGGTTGCGGGGACGCAGCTCCGTTTTTAAACGGAGGAAAATATGTACGATACAATTTTATTTGACCTGGATGGAACGCTTGTAAACAGTGCGGAAGGCATTACAGAAGGGGTACGGTTTGCACTGGAAAATATGGGCTATCCGCCCCTGCCTTATGAAACGCGGGAAAAATTCATCGGTCCCCCCATTCGGGATTCCTTCCAAAAATACTGCGGCGTGGACGAGGAAACCGCCACGGCACTGCTGGCGGCGTATAGAGTATATTATGCAGATAAGGGCGTGCACCAGACGGTGCCCTACGACGGCATCCCGGAGCTATTGCAAAAGCTGAAAGAGGCAGGAAAAGAGCTGTTTGTCGCAACGGCCAAACCTACCGTCTACTCCCGCATCATTTTAGAGGAATGGAATCTTGCCGGCTTCTTTGAGGAAATTGTGGGTGCCGGGTTTGACAAGAACTTTGAGACGAAAGACAAAATTGTGAAGCTGGCGGCATCTATGGCCACCGGAAAGAGAATTCTGATGGTGGGCGATACTGTGTTTGATGTGGAGGGGGCCAGAGTGAACGGACTTCCTACTTTAGGCGTATTGTACGGCTTTGGGGACCATGAAGCCCTTTGTGCGGTACGTCCGGAATATCTGGTGAACACAGTAGAAGAAATGGAGGAACTATTATGCAGCTGAATTTACACCGTGCAGAGCTGACAATTTCAGCCGTCCATCCCCGGCAGTATCCTGCGACCGGCATGCCGGAAATCGCCATGGCAGGGCGTTCCAATGTGGGGAAATCCTCCTGCATCAATAAGCTTTTAAACCGGAACAAGCTCGCCCGTACATCATCCACGCCCGGTAAAACCGCCACAATAAACTTTTATAATATTGACGACCAGCTGTTTCTGGTAGATTTGCCGGGCTATGGCTTTGCCCGGGTCTCCAAGGCAGAGCAGGAAAAATGGGGGGCTATGATTAACACCTATCTGGATAAAAGTGTACCCCTCTGCGGCGTACTGCTTTTGGTGGATGCACGGCATAAGCCCACCACGCAGGATGTGATGATGTATTCCTGGATCCGGGAACGGTTCGGAGAAGTGACCGTTGTGGCCACAAAGGCAGATAAACTGGGCATAACAAAGCTACCGCCCGCACTCGACCTTATCCGTTCTACCCTCGGTCTTTCAGAAAACGATACGCTTCTGGCGTTCTCCGGCGAAAAGGGTACGGGAAAAGACGAACTTTGGCAGGAAATCAGCCGGATCACCGGTGTGGAACTATGAAATGTGAAGGAAAAACATCGTAAAAACCCCATTTGTTAGACTTTATTTTGTCTAATAAATGGGGTTCACTTCATCTACGGGGAATTGTCAAAGAAAATTTGGTTCATTTTTTTCCGCGGCTTACAACTTCTGTAGAAAAGCCGTCATCAGTCTGCCTGCGTTTTTCGCCGCTTCTGTGGCGAAGGCTTCGTAGGAAACGGATGCATCGCCGTCCGCAGAATCAGAGATGGCACGGAAGAGACAGCAGGGAATCCGGTTTGCCGCACACACCTGTGCCACAGCCCCGCCCTCCATTTCGCAGGCAATGGCAGGGAAATGACCGGTGATATATTCCTTATCCTGCTTGGAGGCACAGAACCGGTCTCCGGTAGCCAGTAGACCTTTTCGGGCATGAAGACCGATTGCATCTGCCGCTTCGGAAAGCGTAGCGGTGAGAGAGGGATCACAGGGGAGCTGTACCAGATTCAAACCGGAAATCAGCCCCAAGGGATCACCCAGCGGCGTGGTATCCATATCATATTGCACAGCACCTGTGCCAATGGCAATGTCAAATACCTTCAGATCGTCGGCAAGTCCGCCGGCAACACCGCAGTTGATGATAAAATCGGGTTTTATATGGAGAGCCATGGTCTGGGCGCACATGGCGGCAAATACCTTGCCGACGCCGCAAACGGCGGCCGCTACCTCTTTTCCTGCTACTGTGCCACGGACGAAGCGGATGCCACCCACCGTTTCCGTGCGGGCATTTTCAATGGCAAGTGCCTGCATCTCCTTTTCCATGGCAGTGATAATTCCAATCATGCACGTCTCCTTATTCAAGCGTCACCTTAATAATTGCTTTCTTTCCACGCTTTATAATCATACCGTCCTCACCGAAGGCTTCTTTATCAACAGGACCGTCCTGCGTAACCTTTTCGCCGTTTACCGTAAGACCACCCTGCTGCACCAGCCGTCTGCCTTCCGATTTGGAAGGAATAAAGCCAATTTTAACCAGCATACCGAGAAGCCCTTCCGAAAGGTCAGCTTCCGTAACGGTTGCGGTGGGCATGTTGGCAGAAACGCCGCCGCCTGCAAACACTGCTTTTGCGGCCTCGTTTGCCTTTTCGGCCTCTTCTGCACCGTGTACCAGCTTTGTCACCTCAAAGGCAAGGCGTGTTTTTGCTTCATTAATCGCTTGGCCTTCCAGCTTTTCATATTCTGCGATTTCTTCGAGCGGCAGGAAGGTGAGAAGCTTTAAGAAGCGGCAGGCATCTGCATCGTCCACGTTTCTCCAGTACTGATAAAAGTCGTAGGGAGAAACCTTTTCCGGGTCGAGCCAAAGTGCACCGCTGGCGGTTTTGCCCATCTTTTTCCCTTCACTGTTGGTAAGAAGCGTAAAGGTCATGCCGTAAACCTGGGCGTTTTCCTTCCGGCGTACCAGATCAATACCACCGAGGATATTGCTCCACTGGTCGTCACCACCCAGCTCCAGCTTACAGCCGTATTTTTTGTACAGCTGGAGAAAATCGTAGCTTTGCATGAGCATATAATTAAATTCAATGAAGGAAAGCCCTTTTTCCAGACGGGTCTTGAAGCATTCTGCCGTGAGCATCTTATTTACCGAGAAGCAACTGCCGATTTCCCGGAGAAATTCAATATAATTCAGTCCCAGAAGCCAATCGCCGTTATCCACCATAATTGCCTTATCGTCCGAAAAATCAATTACGGAAGCAAGCTGACGGCGGAAGCAGTCACAATTATGCCGAATCGTTTCCGGCGTCATCATTTTCCGCATATCCGTTCTGCCGGAGGGGTCACCTACCATACCGGTGCCGCCGCCGACAAGGGCAATGGGACGGTGCCCGGCATTCTGCATATGCCGCATAACAACCATTTGCAGGAAATGCCCTACATGGAGGCTGTCCGCTGTGGGGTCAAACCCGATATAAAAGGAAACCTTCTCTTTTCCCAGCAGCTCGCGAATTTCCGTCTCATGGGTTACCTGTGCAATCAGACCACGGGCAGAGAGGGTATCAAATACATTTTCCATTCTTCTCATCCTTCCAGAATATTTTTTTTCAGTATACCATATTTCGGAAAAAAATGCAAGTGTTTTATACATGCTTCTTTTCCGGGACATAGATAAAACAAACGGTACCATTGCTATGCGGTGGAATTTTGTAATATCTTTCCCCGGAAAAACATAGTATACACTGTGTGCCTGTAAGGATATGAGGCAGGTAAATCGGATAGGGGAGGGCATCACCGTGCGAAAACTTTTGTCCCTTCTACTGCTGGCAGGCGTGTTCCTGTTCGCGGCAGGGACCTTACCCGACACCTCGGCAGAAACAGTATGCCGGGCGTTTCTCAAGGACCGAGGCTGGCAGACGGCAGAGTCGTTTTCCGAAGCGGTTATTCATCTTCCGGAGACGGCGGATGCCACATGGAAGGCGTATTTTTCCCTTCAGACCGAGAATGGTTTTCCCATGGAAGCGTATGTCGGCAGAAAGATACGGCATCTTTCCTTCCGGATTGAAAATCATCCGTGGGGGGAGGGGGTCTACGCCAATTTGTACTGGTGCGACGGGAAGATTATCGGCGGTGATATCATGTCGCCGGCACTGGATGGCTTTATGCACGGACTTGATTCTTCCAATTTTTGACAATTAAAGCGATTTGTTATGCAAAATTGACAAAATTTTAACGTTTAATTTGGTAGACTTACCACTTCACAAGGGAAGGAAAGTATGATATACTACTCTATAGAAAAGAACGAAGGGATATTTATGCCCTAAAAACAAGAAAGGGATGTACTCAAATGGCAAGTTTAAGTTTGAAAGGCGTTTATAAGCGGTACGCAGGCGGCGTTACAGCTGTAAGCGACGTTAATCTGGAAATTGAAGACAAGGAGTTTTTAATTCTTGTCGGTCCTTCCGGTTGTGGTAAATCTACCACACTGCGTATGATCGCAGGTTTGGAAGAAATTTCGGAAGGTGAAGTATACATAGGTGATACTTTGGTAAACGAAGTTGCACCGAAGGATAGAGATATTGCAATGGTTTTCCAGAACTATGCACTCTATCCGCATATGACAGTTTTTGAAAACATGGCATTTGCTCTCCGTCTGCGTAAGACGCCCAAGGATGAAATTAAGAGACGTGTACATGAAGCTGCACGTATTCTCGATATCGAGCATCTTCTGGACAGAAAGCCCAAGGCTCTGTCCGGCGGTCAGCGTCAGAGAGTTGCGCTGGGTCGTGCGATCGTTCGTGAACCGAAGGTATTCCTTATGGACGAACCGCTCTCCAACCTGGATGCAAAGCTGCGTGTACAGATGCGTGCCGAAATCGGCAAGCTGCACAGAAGGCTGCAGACAACCTTTATCTATGTAACCCATGACCAGACAGAAGCTATGACAATGGGTACGCGTATCGTTGTTATGAAGGATGGCTTCGTACAGCAGGTTGCAACACCGCAGGAACTGTACGATGTACCGGTTAATATGTTTGTTGCCGGCTTTATCGGCAGCCCGCAGATGAACTTCTTCAAAGCTACACTGGAAAAGAAGGACAATGCAGTAACGCTGACTTTCGGCGGCAATCAGATCACCCTTCCCGAAGGCAAGGCAAAGGCACTCGCCGACAAGGAAGAATACTTCGGCAAAGAAGTTATGGTTGGTATTCGTCCCGAATGTATTTATGATGATGAAGCCCACATCTCTGCTATGGAAGGCAGTGTTGTTTCGGCACACGTGGATAACACAGAAATGATGGGTGCAGAAACCTATCTGTATCTGCTGATTGATGGTGCTTCCGTTATTGCAAAGGTTAACCGCCGTTCCACCGCGGCTATCGGTGAGGACATTCAGGTTGCAATCGATGCAAACAAGATTCACCTCTTTGATCTTGAAACCGAAAAGACAATCATCAACTAATTCGAGCTTATTAAAAAAGCCGCCCGCGAAAGGGCGGCTTTTTCACTTTATGTAAAGTTTGTTTAAATAGTTGTTATTTTTTTGATAATTTTACTAATATATCAGAGTTTTCCACCAACTGTCCAAACCCATATAGTATAAAAGAAGAAACCCAAGAAAACAAAGAACCAAAAATCATGGCCATTAGACCTATAAAAATCATGTCTTCATCAATGGACATCAAAACGATGCCAAAAACGACAGACACAATAATACCTACCCAGGTAATAATTTGTGACATTGCCTTTATTTTACCACCAATATTATCAAACATTCCAAAAGAACGTTCAGATTCATTGTCAGCAGATACAGTTTCTGTATTTGTAGTTGAACCTACTGTTGTTGCAGAACTAGTTACTTGATTCTCTTTTTTTACAAAATCTAATCTGTCATAGATTTTATCCAATATAATTATAATATACTGCATTATAGTATCATTGAAACATTCTTTGCATTTTGCGACAATGATATTTTTTAATTCTTCATACTCATCATTTGTTTTAGCATAGTAAAGGTTGTTCACGTCCTTTTTTATAAGTTGGGCACATTTATGACAAAGAATTTTATCATTAGTCAAATAAAGCGGATCTCCTAAAAAAGAATTATTTTTATTACCACAACATTCACACAATTTTGCCATTCCCAAACACCTCATAAGAATTTTTTCATATTATACCATATTTATTCATAGAAATCAATGTTTAAAAGTGCAAACAGTCTTTTTGTGTGCAAAAATTTAGAGCCGTCTTACTTTCTTCGTAAGACGGCCCCTTTCATTTGCTCCCGAAGCAGCACAAAAAGTCTTAGAGGTTAAGCATTGTCATTCAGTTGCAAGCTTTGCGTAGAGCATAAAACAGAAGGCAGAGGGATGGGTATTCACCTGTCCGCCAAAGGCAAAAAAGATTTTTTCCATGTCCGTTTTATACTGCACGTCGCCGGTGGCGGTGAATAGCTTATAAAGGCAAAGGGCAAGCACGCCGTTTGCCGGCGGGGTGGCACCGTCATCGCCCTCCATAAGCCGAACAATCATTTCCTCCGCATCTCGTGCGCTGAAGGTGGCACCGCCCCGCTCATCCCAGAACAGCCGCACAATATCGCCCCACGTTTCCTTAGCATGGGTCAGATACGCCACGTGATTTGTGGTTTCCCATAAGGTCAGCTGTGCCCAGAGAAGATAGGCATAGTCCTCCAAAAAAGCGTAGATGCCGGCCTCGCCGCCGTAATACCGGGCAAGAAGCCGCCCGTCCTCCGTACGGAGTGTGCTATCAATAAACCGGAGAATATCCTCTGCCGTCTGCGTATAGGCATTATTTCCCAAAAGTGCACCTGCCCGGGCAAATGCTACCGCCGCCAGACTGTTCCAGCCGGTGAGAATTTTTCGGTCGATGTCTGGCCGGGGGCGGCTTTGCCGCTTGCGGAGAAGAGCGGCGAGTTGATTCGCATAATCTGCCGTACTTTCTCGTTCAACATAAGGGAGAGAACGCTCGGTAATGTGGAAGGTACGGCAAAAATCCTTGGCATCCTTCCCCAGTACGTCCCGAACCTCTGCCGCGTCCCAGAGATAGTATGCCCCTTCCCCTTCCATACTTTCTGCACTGACTGCACTGTAAAAGCCGCCGGCGTCACTTTTCAAAACAGTCTCCATAAAGGCGAGGGCATCCTCGGCATAGGCGGTGAAGCTGCCGCCGGCCTCCAGGAACGAAATGGCGAGAAGTGCATTGTCATACAGCATCTTTTCATAATGTGGCTTTCGCCATTCTCGGTCGGTGGCATAGCGGAAGTAGCCGCCACCCACATGGTCGCATAGACCGCCATCATGGATTTTCTGCAAGGTTTTCTCCGCCATTTTCCGGCTCTCCGCATTGGCATATTTCCGTCCATAGGCGAGGAGGAACATGGGAATCTGGGGCATGGGGAATTTGGGTGCCGCACCGAAGCCGCCGTATTCCTTGTCGAAGGCGGCGGCAAGATCGGCGGCGGCGTCATCCGTGGCTTCGGGGGATATAGTTTCGGTATACATTCCGTCTTCTTCCCGGTTTAAAACATCCGCAATCTTCCCTGCCGTATCCACCACCGCCTGCCGTCGGCTGGACCAGGCATCGGCGGCACTTTTCAGTAGGGTTTGAAAGCCCATGTGTCCGCCCTGATCCTCTCTGGGGTAGTAGGTGCCGGCAAAAAAGGGCTTTCGCCCCGGCGTGAGCAGAAGGTGTAATGGCCAGCCGCCGTCCCCGGTCATGGCACGGCATACATTCATGTATACCGCATCCACGTCCGGCCTTTCTTCTCTGTCCACCTTCACGGGCACAAAATGCTTGTTGATGATTTCCGCTGTGGTAGGATCGGAAAAGCTTTCCTCGGCCATGGCGTGGCACCAGTGGCAGGCACTGTATCCAATGGAGAGAAGCACCGGCTTGTCTTCCGCTTCTGCCTTTTCAAAGGCCTCCGCACCCCACGGATACCAGTCCACAGGGTCGGCTTTGTGCTGTAGAAGATAAGGGCTTTTACTGCCCGATAATCGGTTCGCCATATTTATCAATCCTTTCTCTTGCATATTTTACCCTTTTGTGGTATACTATTATACATAAAAGAAACAGAAAGAAAGGAGGAACCCGGTATGCTGTTGCAAATCAGCGGTGGAATCACAGCGGCACGTGGCTTCCGTGCAGGCGGATATGGGGCGTATGCACTTGTGACCTGCGGTCTGCCGGCAGTGTGCAGTGGTGTGTATGGCAGAAACCGTATTGTTTCTGCACCGGAAAAATGGTCTTCCTTTCTGACAGAACAATATGATACGGCACAGGCAGTTTTTCTGTCGGGCAGTATTGCCGGTACCGCCGTAGGCGAGGAGGGCTATGCCCTTGCAGTGCAAATGGCAGAGACGGTTGCCGCCGCCGTAGGTGTACCCTCGGAAAAGGTGCTTCTTGCCGCCACCGGGGAAGCCGGCGTCCTCTTTTCAATGGAAGAGAGTGGAGAGGCGGCAAAAAATCTTGCCCAGGAGCTTTCCGGAGAGGAAAGTGGTTCTTATGCCGCTATGCAGGCACTTTCGGCCCATGGCGAGGGTGCGGAAATTGCCGTAGAATTTGATGTGGGAGACAAAAAGGTCCGCCTTGGCGGTATCTGCCGCTGTGGCAAACCCCTTATCCTTCTCACAACGGACCTAGCTATTTCAAAAGAAATGCTGGACAGAGCCTTACGGGCAGATGCGGAGGAAACCTTCTTTATGGCAATGCCTGACGGGGCACGTGCCGGGGACTGTGTGCTGTGTCTTGCCTCCGGCGTAGCAGGGAATAAACGGATTACGGATGAGGATGGTGCATATTCCGCCTTCTGTGCGGCACTTCGGCATGTGACGGCGTTTTTGGCGAAACGGGCGGCGTCCGGCAAGCGGCTTTTAGAGGTTACCGTACAAAATGCCGCAGATAAACAAGTGGCCGCAGTGCTGGCCCGTGCCGGTGCGGCATCTGTGCCCCTTCGCATGGCGGCAGGTGCAAATACGGCGGATTGGACAAGTCTTCTGTATGCGTTTGGCGAAACCGATGCCCCCTTTGACCCGGATTTGATTGATGTGAGCCTTCGGAGCACCGCCGGGAGCGTACAGCTTGTGCGAAGCGGGCGGGCATTGTTCCCTGCCGGGATCGAAACGGTGTTCGATACGGGTGCAGTCACCTTTGTGGCGGATATCAAAAACGGCAATGCTTCGGCCACTGCCTGGAGTGATTTTATCGAATAATTGGGGGATGGGGAATATGATTCTAACGATTGATATCGGAAACACCAATATTGTGCTTGGCGGCTTTTCGGAGGACAACATTGCTTTCGTGGCACGGATTGCCACGGATACCAAAAGAACCGAGGACGAATACGCCGCTGTTATCCGTAGTGTACTGTCCATCCATGAAGTGGAAAAAAAGGAAATCAAGGGTGCTATTATTGCCTCAGTCGTACCGCCGCTGACAGCGATTATGAAAAAAGCGGTGCAGATTGTGTACGGTATTTCACCGATTACAGTGGGGCCGGGGATCAAAACCGGCATCAATATTCACTGTGACAATCCCAGTTCCGTGGGCGCAGACCTAATCTGTGCCTGTGTGGCGGCACACCACCTCTACGGTAGTCCTTCTCTGGTGATTGACATGGGAACAGCGACGAAAATTATGCTTGTGGACCAAACCGGAACATTTTGCGGTGCTTCCATTATTCCGGGCGTAAATATCGGGCTTCGTGCCCTTTCTGGCGGCACCGCACAGCTTCCCCAGATTAGTCTGGAAGCACCCCGGTCCGTCATCGGGAAAAACACGGTGGATTGTATGCGGTCGGGCGTAGTATACGGCAATGCGAGCCTGATTGACGGCATGATTGACCGATTCTGCGAGGAAACGGGGGAAGTGCTTCCTGTATTTGCTACCGGCGGTCTTGCTAACACAATTATTCCCTTTTGTAAGCATATGATTACACTGGACGAAAATCTGGTTTTGAAGGGATTACATATTCTCTATAAAAAGAATACGTGATAATACCCTTTTGGGGATATTATATATCAAAATGCGTTGTATCGTAAATCGGGGAGGAGCGTCCATCTCTTTTCCGAAGCGAACGACAGCAAGGAGGAATTTTTTATGAACAAAAAAATGGACACAAAAACGATGGTGCTGGGTGCTGTGCTGACGGCACTGGTCATCATTCTGGAGGTTATCACTGCTTCTTTGGGCAAAGCCGGGATGTTCCGCTTCACCTTTGCATTGGTGCCTATTGCTATCGGTGCCGCCACCTGTGGCCCGGCACTGAGTGCCTGGCTTGGCTTTGTCTTCGGCCTCTCTGTCCTTCTCACCGGTGACGCGGCGGCGTTTCTGGCAGTCAACCCCTTAGGCACAGTTATAACGGTTCTCCTAAAAGGCATTGCCTGCGGTTATGTGGCAGGGCTTTTATACGCTCTTATAGAAAAGCGAAGCCGTTTTTCCGCTGTGGCCGCATCGGCTGTGGTATGTCCGGTGGTGAATACCGGCGTATTTTTGCTCGGCTGTCTTGTGTTTTTCATGGGTACCATCACAGGCTGGGCGGAAGGCTTTGGCTTTGGCGGCAATGTGGCAGGATATATGATTTTCGGGCTGGTGGGCATTAACTTTATCATTGAAATTGTCACAAATATTATTCTGACGCCTGTAATCGTACGGCTTCTGAATATCAGGAAAAAATAAGGTAATTTTCGGTATATGAAAGGATAAAAAACATGAAAAGAATCACTCGTTTTCTTTGCATTCTTCTATGCTTCACCCTGTTTCCCGTGCTACATTGCAGTGCGAATGAGGAATCTGTGCAAGGATATATTTCGGATGCAGACGCCGTTCAATCTCTTGATGGATGTGGGGTGGAAGTCCTGGTTCTGACACCGGACAGTATGAGACATACTTATACAATCAAACGGCGTGTCAATTTTGACGGCACTAGCTTCAGTTTATCTACTGACGGGGACTGTGAACAACTTGCCGCAGATATCCGAGAGAATTTTGCAGAAGTGCGAGTCAATGCGTCTCAGATTATTGCCATCACACGTTCAGAGTACATAGAAACAATTCAAAATGCAGAATACAATCCTGCAACAGGCCGTTTTGCCGGCGTGGATAAAGCCTTACCCATTTTTGAAACTAACGGAGAATATATTCCTTATCTGGACGGGAATCACGTTTATGATATTGAAGTGTATTCCGACATGGTCAACATAACGGAGATGCGTGCTAAAAACGGCATGAAAACGGTCATGCATATTTATGGTTCCGAACGTTTGCAGAGTGATTTTTTACACACCCTTTGGGTGGATTTTGAAACGACAGCAGGAACGGCGGTCTGTAAAGGAAGACTTTCAGCAGATGGCGGGTTTTCACAGGGATTTGAAGAAGTGGGTTCCGACGGGTACGGTATGATCGGCTTCCGGAATTTACCGAATCAAACGAAACTGTACACCGTTTCTTTCCAACTGGAAAAGGCGGACGGCACGCCACTCACGCCCGTGTATACTTATACACACCGAATCACGGAGGTCCCTATTTTACACGGTTATATTGTAAATGCGGCACCTGTTACGGATATAAACGGTACGCATCTTGAATTGCTGATTCGTGACAGCAACCGAACCGAATCCAACTATAAAATCACGGATGCTATTTCTATCAACAACAATGTATGTGCACCATGGGAAAACGAAGCTGAGTGGACCTCACTGATCGGGAAATTCGTTAAAGCGGCAGTTTCGGATGATTGCCTGCAGGGGATTTATTATGAAACAACCCCCACAAGAGTTTCCGGTGGGGAATATGATCCTGCTTCGGGACGGTTTTCCGATATAGACAGTACACTGCCGATTTTTTATGAATGCGGAGAGTACATTCCGTACCTGGACGAAAATCACACCTATGAACTCGATGTGTATTCTTATGCCGTTAACATTACGGATATGACCGCAAAAAATGGCTTAGTAACGATTGCTCGCGTAAATATGTATCAGTCGGCACAGGATAATTTTCTGTTGTTTTTAGGTGCGGATTTTGAAATCACTGCAGCTGCAGAAACCATCCAAGCCCGGTTATACGATGCGGCGGGCCGCCTTTTGAAGGAAACAGAGGAAAACATAGATGGTACGTATGGTTTTATGGGGTTTAGAGATCTGCCAAATCAGAACAAGGACTACAGTGTTTCTTGGTGGTTAGAGGATAACGGCGGTAATCGCATCAGTCTTCCTTATACCTTCACGTACAGCACAAATGCCGTCCCCGTTTACAGCGGATATATGGATGCAGCCGTTATTGTTTCCAACATTAGCGGTGAAGGTATTGAGTTTCGGATTACCAATCCAAAGGAGGGAGACCTTGTTTTCCGTTGTGCAAGCCGAATTCTTCTCAATGGCAATTCTTTCAGAATTCAATCCGATAACGTTGAAGAGATCGAAGCACAAATCCGGCAGCTTACACAAGTAGAATGTATGTGTGATGAAAACGGTGAGGTTAACGTGATTCGATCTGCTGTTATGCAGCGTGCAGGAAAAGATTGCAGCGTCTCTGATGCTGTGGTCTATAAGGAAAGCTTTGCGGCAGAAGTGCAGTTTGAAGAAACGTATACCGGGTCTTCTGCTCTGGTGCTGATTGCTCTCTACGATGAAACCGGTAAATTGACGGGCTGGTCCTTTGAAACGGTAGAGGTTCCGGCTGACAAAAGCGAAGCAGTTTCTGTCAGTGCCCCGATAGATGCTTCTGAGAAGTATACGGACGGAAAGGTTTTCCTTTGGCAAACACTGCTTTCTCCCACTTCATAAAAAATATTTTTAAAAAATTTGCTTGCAAAACGCACGGATTTGGTGTATACTGAATCGGTGCGTTTTTAAGATGCGAAAAAATACATAAGAAAAAGAAGGGGTTTACATGGAAAAACTACAACCGAAGCTGATTGCATGTCTGAAAGACTATTCGGGCGGACAGCTTGCCAGGGATATCGTTGCCGGTGTTATTGTGGCAATCATTGCCTTGCCGCTGTCTATCGCTTTGGCACTTGCCAGCGGCGTGGGGCCGGAGCAGGGACTTTACACCGCCATTTTTGCCGGCTTCGTCATTTCCCTCCTCGGTGGTAGCCGGGTACAGATCGCAGGACCTACGGCGGCGTTTGCCACCATTGTAGCAGGGGTTGTGGCAACAAATGGCTTTGAAGGGCTTGTTCTTGCCACCGTGATGGCAGGTATTTTGCTGGTGATTATGGGTCTTCTGCGTCTGGGAAGCCTGATTCGCTTTATCCCCCGTACCATAACGGTAGGCTTTACTGCCGGTATCGCCGTTACCATTGCTATCGGGCAGGTGAAGGATTTTCTGGGGCTGACCTTTACCCATGCACCGGTAGAGACTGTGGAAAAGATAGAGGCGATCGGGGCGAGCATCGGGACGATGAATCCCACGGCACTTCTCGTCGGTCTTCTGGCGCTTGCTATTTTGATTATTGTGCCGAAAATTCCCGGTTTTAAACGTGTGCCGCCGTCTTTGATTGCCATTTTGGTCTGTGCATTTTTGGTGGAGCTTTGTCAGCTGAATGTCAATACCATCGGCGATTTATATACGGTTTCCTCTGCACTACCCAAACCGTCTTTGCCCGGATTTTCTTTGAGCACACTGATGACAGTATTGCCGGATGCAGTTACCATTGCTGTTTTAGCGGCGGTGGAATCCCTGCTTTCCTGCGTAGTTGCCGACGGTATGATTGGCGACAAGCATAATTCCAATATGGAACTGGTGGCCCAAGGTGCCGGTAACATTTGCTCGGCTATTTTCGGCGGTATTCCTGCCACGGGTGCCATTGCCCGAACGGCGGCGAATGTGAAAAACGGTGGCAGAAGCCCCGTTTCCGGTATGGTGCACGCAATCGTTCTCCTTTTAGTGCTTGTGCTTCTTATGCCCTATGCTTCCTTGATTCCCATGCCCGTCATTGCCGCAATCCTCTTTATGGTTGCCTATAACATGAGCGAATGGCGTGCCTTTGTGGGGATCTGCAAGGAAAGCCCCAAGAGTGATATTTTCGTTTTGGTGCTCACGTTTGCCCTGACAGTCATTTTTGACCTGGTCGTTGCCATTATTGTCGGCTTTTTGCTGACGGTCATACTTTTCATGAAGCGAATGGCAGACGAAACGAAGGTTGTCCGCCGGGAGGATGTAAACGTACCGGCGACGGTGGCAGTATACAGGCTAAGCGGACCGCTGTTCTTCGGTGCGGCAGAAAAAATTGCGATACTCGGACAAACGGAAAAAGTGGAGACTGTGATTGTATCCATGGAAAGTGTTACGGCAATCGATGCCACCGGTATGCATCAGCTGAAGGCAGTCTATAAGGCCTTGCAGAAGAAAAATATTCCCCTTATTCTGGCAGGCGTACAGGACCAGCCCTTGAAGATGCTGCAAAAAGCAGGTCTTTATGCAGAAATCGGTGCGGCAAACTATTACGAAACGACGGAGAAAGCAGTAGAAACTTTATAAGGCAGATATACGAAATGGGGATATAAACAAGTAAGGGGTCTGCGGCAAAACGATTTTGAAAATCGGGTTGCCTACAGAGCCCCTTTTGTTTTTACTTTTTCGTTACAGGACGGCAATTTAATTTTCCCCGAAGCCATAGTCGTGCATAAATGCCGCCATACTACCGCTACCCTCCTGCTTTTCCATATCCGGCGGCGGAAGAATTTCCTCCGGCAGCTCCGGTGGATTCTGTGCCCGCCGATGTGCAAAGGCACCGGTAACATCTATGCGAATCTGGACCACCGTGCCGATAAGCCGACAGGTTTTATCACAGTCTGCCAGCCGGATAGGCGGCAGTAAATCCTCTGCATCACTACGTAAAAGCACGGTACTGCCTTCTCGGAAATAACGGCGTAAAATCGTATGTCCTGCATCGGAAATGAGCAGAACCAAATCGCCGTTACGGATTCTCAGCGGATCCTGGCGTACCACCAGGGTATCTCCTGCCATAACACGGTAGCGAAGCATAGAATTGTCTGTTACCTGCACGGCGATATATTCACTGCGGTCACCGGCGGGGAGGGGCAGGATAATTTCCTGCTCCGGCAATACCTGCCGGGCCTCCGCTTCCGATTCGGAAAAAGACATGGGGATCGGACGAAGCCGTACAAACCGTCGAGGCGTGTGAGCGGCATCCGTTTCCGCATCGGTTACGGTAAGCTCCACGCACCCTTTCATATAGTGCACGGTTACGCCAAAAAAGTCAGCCAGTCGCCCGGCTGTCTCTTCCTCTGGCTGTATGTAACCGTTTTCTATGTTCGCAAGCGTCATTTCACCGATGCCCAATGCTTCGGAAAGTGCATCCAGCGTCAGATTATTTTTCTTCCGCAAGAAGCGTAGCGTATAGCCAAACACTGTCATTTGTTGCTCCTTTAAATTCCGGACAAGCCGAAGCTGATTTCCAATGCGGTATCAACACGCCGCATCATATCCCCTTCCAGATGTCCGATTTTTTCCTTTAGTCTTCTTTTGTCAATCGTCCGCACCTGCTCTAAAAGCACAACGGAATCACGGGCGAGACCACAATCCTCGGCACCGATTTCAATGTGTGTGGGCATTTTTGCCTTGTTTATCTGACTCGTAATTGCCGCGGCTATCACGGTGGGGCTGTAGCGGTTTCCTACATCGTTCTGAATCACCAAAACGGGGCGGATACCGCCTTGCTCCGAACCGATTACGGGACTTAGATCCGCGTAATAAATATCGCCTCTTTTTACAATCACCCTAAATTCTCCTCATACCTTAGCGTAGTTTCGGTATCAGCGTGGAAACAGGCACAGGCAATCTCCAGGTTTATTTCGCCCATTTCACGGTAGCCCTGTTCCATTTGGAGACGGATTTTCTCTCGCCGCTTTTCTTCCAGATAGAAACTGAGTGCCCGACGGATAAACTCGCTTCGGGTGACTTCCTCCGAAAGTAAACATGCGTCAATCTCCGCCAGAAATGCTTTGGGCAGGCTGACCAATATTTTTTTATGCTCTGCCAACGTAACCAAGCCTCCATTCGTACAATAGCCTTTATACTTATTATAAAGCTTACCGCAGGCAAAGTCAAATGTAATTTCTGGTTACTCCGGCTACGGTATTATTCTGTACAAAAAATGAGATTTACATACATTTTATTGCTTTCGGGAGAAAATTCATTATGATTTCTGCGGTGAGTGCCCGGGGCGTGTATGCTTCGGCAGCATAATCGCCTGCAAGGCCGTGCAGATACACGCCTGCCAGTGCCGGGTTTTCCGCACCGGAAGCGGCGAGACCGCACAGGAGACCGGCAAGAATATCACCACTGCCTCCTTTTGCCATACCTGCATTGCCTGTCATATTAATATATGTTATTCCTGCCGGGTCTGCCACTACGGTATGGGCACCCTTCAGCACCAGCGTAACGCCGTAGGCGGAAGCAAATTCTTCGGCAATCTGCACCCGATTTTCCGCAATTTCCTCTGTGGAAAGACCGCAAAGACGGGACATTTCACCAAGATGCGGTGTAAGAATAATCTTTTTTGCCGCCGCTTGTAGCAGGTGCTTGTTGTCTGCAAGATGGTACAAACCGTCCGCATCAATAATCAGGGTGTCACAACGGAAGCTGACTGCCTTGCAAAGTGCAGCTTCACCCGCCTTCTCCCGTCCCAGTCCGGGACCTACCAAAATTGCATTGGCCTTGGAGGGGATTTCATCTTCAATAGAGGTACACATGCTGCCGTAAAAGCTACGCATCATTACCGGCATAAGAGGAGCAGGTACCATGGCCGTCACCAGCCCTGCACCGCCGTATTCCGCACTTTGTGCTGCCATACGGACGGCACCTGCCATACCCACACTGCCGCCTAAAACCACGGCGTGTCCCCGGGTGCCCTTGTGTGCCGCCCGGGAGAGAACAGGCAGTTTTATATCCTGCTTTTCTATCAGAAAACGGGTGCCCTCCTTGGGGGCAGGAATGGAAATATCATCCCACAGGACTTCGCCCACATAATCTATGGAAAGCGGCGAATACAGCCCCGGCTTCCGACAGCCGAAGGTCACCGTTTTATCCGCCCGGACAGCCGTGCCGTGTACCTTGCCCGTATCACCGCAGATGCCGCTGGGAATATCCAGCGAAACCACTCGGCATCCGCTTTCGTTCATATAGGTAATCGCCGCTTCTATCGTTCCCTGCACCGGGCCGCGAATCCCCGTGCCTAAAAGGGCATCGACGAGCACCCCTCTGTCCGGCAGGGAAGCCCGGCTTTGGAAGTCCGCAAAGGATGTGGTGGGAACGCCTATCCGGCAGGCGGCTTTATAATTCGCCTCCGCGTCATCGGAGAGAGAAGACGGATCGGCACAAAGCACGATTTCCGTCGGTATTCCGGAAACAAAAAGACGTCGGCCTAGTGCAAAGCCGTCCCCGGCGTTATTTCCCTTTCCGCAAAAAATGGCCGCATACGCCGGGTGCTCTGCCTGTATGACAGACAGGGCGGCGGTAGCGGCATTTTCCATAAGAACGCGGCCGGGGATACCGGCCGCGATTGCTGCACGGTCGAGTGCACGCATTTGTTCACAGGTCAAAAGAGGAAGCAAAATTGCATCTTCCTTTCTTATTCGTTCAGCTTAGAAGTACAGTGCGGGCAACGGGTGGCTTCGATGGCAATCTCGCTCATACAGTACGCACATTTCTTTGTAGTAACCGCTTCCACCGCTTCCTCCTGCTTTTTACCCTTTCGGGACAGTACATTGAGGACCTTTACCAGGAGGAAAATCACGAATGCCATAATGATAAAGTTAATAATAGCCGTGATGAAGGCACCATACTTAATTTCTGCACCGTTGACAGTAAAGGACAGGGACGCAAAATTCTTATTCAGAAACAGTCCCAACACGGGGGAAATCATATCATTGACCAGAGAATCTACAATCGCCTTGAAAGCGGCACCGATAATAACACCAACAGCAAGATCAATCACGTTGCCACGCATGGCAAATTCTTTAAATTCCTTCATAAACTTCTTCATTTGTATATCTCCTTTATTCTGTTTCTTCTGTCGTATCCGTCTCTTCTATGGCGGGGGATTCCTTTTCAATATTGATCCCGTCAATATGAATATTGACCTTCAGCACCTCAAGCCCCGTCATGGTTTCCACAGCATCTTTTACCTTCTCCTGAATCTTCCAAGCCACATCCGGAATCCGGACGCCGTAACGGACGATGACATGAACATCAATGGTAACGGTATCTTCCTGCACGTCTACCTTAACGCCCCTTGAAACCGGTTTTTTGCCGCCCAGGAGCTCGGCGATACCGCCGGCGATAGAATTACCCATTGCCTGCACGCCGTCCACTTCGCCTGCGGCAATACCGGCAATAATCTGTACGACATCATCGGAAATTTTTACATTTTTATTTTCATCCATAGCGTTTTCTTCCTTTCCAAAAATTACTATGTTAATATTATATCAAACCCCTCGCATTTTTGCAAGCTTTTTATGTATTGGGCAAAAAAGTCTTGACAAAATTATGCGGCTATGTTACTATATACCTATAAATCCGGGGAGCCGTAACGGCTGAGAGGGAACGAGTGGGTTCCGACCCGTAAACCTGATTTGGGTAATGCCAACGTAGGGAGAAGATTTGTTTTGCGAGCTTCCCTTCGGGGAAGCTTTTTTATGCAAGGAGGAATGCATATGACAAAGAAACTGACCGTTACCGGGGTAATGCTTGCCCTCGCTACCATTTTATCGATGATCCGCCTTTTTGATGCACCGTATGGCGGCAGTGTGACGCTTTGCTCCATGCTGCCGGTTATCGTACCCGGCCTTCTGTACGGTATGCGTTGGGGCATTTTGTCCGGCGTGGTGTATGCTATTTTGAATATGCTTCTCACGGGTATTCCGTCACCGCCCGTAGCAAACGCAATATCGTATCTTCTCGTAGTCTGCCTCGACTACATACTGGCGTTCGGCGGTCTGGGGCTTGCCGGCGGCATATTCCGCCTTCTGCCGAAGAAGTCTTTTTCCGTGCCGGTTGCCACCGGGGTAGCCGTGCTGTTTCGCTTTGTATGCCACTTCCTCTCCGGCATTCTCATCTGGCGGACCAATGCCGGAGACGGATACAGTGCCGTACTCTATTCCTTTCTTTATAACGGAAGCTATATGTTATTTGAGTTTTTCATTACCGTCACCCTCTCCGCCTGTATTGGCGGATGGCTCTTGCGGGAAAGGGCGTAAGTCTATTCTTCGCCTGCAATCCCCACCATGGCGTACAGTGTGGCAGTATCGATAAGCTGTTGCGGATAATCCTTCGCCGCCAGCTCCTGGTTTAGGATTTTGCTGAGGACAGTGGCACTTTGCTCTTCTGTCAGCGGCGGTAAAGCCAGCCGGCGGATAATGTGGTAGCCGTATACGGACTGTACCGGCTCGGTGATGCTGTCGACTGCCGCCGCAAAGGCTGCTTCTTCAAAGGACGGGACCATTTCTCCCTTTGTAAACACATACCCGTTCGGATTCGCTTCCATACCGGGATCGGTGTTGTATTCGGCAATGAGGGCATCAAAGTCCTCTCCGGCCACGGCACGGGCGTATACGGCTTTTGCCGTCTCCTCGTCTTCCACTAAAATGTGCTTTGCACAGACGTAATTTTCGGTATAGGTGCTTTCCGGATTGACCGTCTGTTCGAGATGGGCAAACGCCGCATAGCCGGAAGCGTGGTACAGCTTTTCATACAGAACATCCCGAAGACCGGTCAGCGGCACAGACAGATTTTCCGTCTCAGCAGAATACAGAATTTGTCCTAACACCTCCGGAGAGAGGGAGACATCAGCATAGGCATTTTTCAGCAAAACGGCATCTGTCGCCGTATCGATGGCAAGGTCCATACAGGCTTTGGAAAGCTCTGCCTCCTGCATACCCAGTTGGGTGGCAAGTGCCTGATTCGCTTCCAGGAACATACGGTAGAGCGTCTCCAGCTCGGCAAAGGAGAAGGAGGCATTCGGGCAAACGAGAACGGGCTTCGTGTTGTCAATCACAACGTGCCTGGAAACAGGGGTATAGTTTACGTTATAGGCGAGAACCTCTCCCACAAACCGGAGCGGGACAAACGTTCTGCCCTCTATGATAACAGGGGCACAGTCTAGGGCCGTTTCAGCACCGTTTACCAGTGCGGTTGTGCTATCAATATAGAGAAGGATTTCCGTCTCATTTTGCCGGACAGAAACCTCTCGGCGTATGCCGTCCCAGTCAACATCCGCACCAAGGGCTTCCGAAATGGCACGTACAGGGACCATTGTCCGCCACTGGTCGTTGACGAAGGGGGCGGCCTCCAGTGTTTTGTCCGTTACTGTTTCACCATCCAGAAGCTGATAAGCGGCCCGGTCAATTTGAAAATCAACGACGGCAGCGGAAGCCGTCATTCCGATGAGCGTGGTGCAAAGAAGTCCGCAAAGCAGTTTTTTCATATTGTATTCTCCTTTAAGAAATATGTTCGTCTTATTATACTATGGTTATCCGACATTGTCAACGGAAAAAAATACAAAAATTCCTTGACAAATGTATTTTTTCGGAGTATACTAAGTATAATCTTTATAGGAAAGGGCAAAAATTCATGCATAAAAATACTTTTGCATACGAATATTTCTTTTACTTTTACTTTAGAAACCGCGAAGTAAAGGATTTTTGTGTTGCAGACAGTATGGCGTGAGTTCTTCACCCTGCAGTGTTGTATATCCGGCTACACAGAAATCCGCTGTGTAGCCTTTTATTTTACAAATTTTCATGGAGGGATTCATATGATAGCCGTTCTGAAAAAGAACACCACAAAAGAACAGATTGACCACCTGACAGCTTGGCTGGAGACCCAAGGCGTAGAGGTACACCCGTCCTACGGTGTGGATTATACGGTGCTGGGTCTTGTGGGGGATACATCCAGAATTGACATGGAGCTTCTGGACAGCCTTGCCATTGTGGACAGCGTGAAACGGGTGTCCGACCCCTTTAAACAGTGTAACCGCAAATTCCACCCCGAGGATACGGTGGTAGACGTGGACGGCGTGAAAATCGGCGGCGGACACTTCGCCATTATCGCCGGTCCCTGCTCAGTGGAGTCCCGGGAGCAGATGATTGCGGTGGCACAGAGTGTAAAGGCGGCAGGGGCAACGCTCCTCCGTGGCGGTGCCTTCAAGCCCCGTACCTCTCCCTATGATTTTCAGGGACTGAAAGCGGACGGCATCGAGTACCTTCTGGAGGCAAAAAAGGAAACCGGTATGCCCATTGTAACGGAAATCATGAATGCAAACCATCTTTCCATGTTTGAGGACGTGGACGTGATTCAGGTGGGGGCACGGAATATGCAGAACTTTGAGCTTTTAAAGGAACTGGGTAAGACCCAAAAGCCGATTCTCCTAAAACGGGGACTTGCCAACACGTTAAAGGAATTTTTAATGAGTGCGGAATATATTATGAGCGAGGGCAACGGCAATGTTATTCTTTGCGAACGGGGCATCCGCACCTATGAAACCTACACCAGAAATACCATGGATATTTCCTGTATTCCGCTACTACACGAGCTTTCCCACCTTCCGGTGATTGCCGATCCCAGCCATGCGACGGGCAAAGCCCGGCTGGTAGAGCCTATGGCGATGGCGGCTACCGCCGCAGGTACGGACGGGCTGATGATCGAGGTACACAATGACCCGGCAAACGCCCTTTGCGACGGTGCCCAGTCGCTAACACCGGAAGAATTTGCCCATCTGGCAGAAAAAATCAGGAAAGTACGTGAAATTCTGTAAGGGAAGTGAAGGAAAATGCAGGTAGGAATTGTTGGGCTCGGTTTGATCGGCGGCAGTGCGGCACGGGCATACAAGGAGGCGGGGAACACCGTCCTCGCCTTTGATCGGGACAGGGTGATGCTGGAGTATGCTATCTTGTGCGGCGCGGCGGACGGGTCTTTGACGCCGGAGGGACTGGCGACGTGCGATTTAATTCTCCTTTGTCTCTACCCCGGCGCTGTCATCGACTATATGCAGGAAAACGCCGCACGGTTTCCGAAGGATAAATTTGTCATTGATTTCTGCGGTACAAAAAAGGGTGTATGCGACACGGGCTTTGCCCTTGCCGAGACCCATGGCTTTCTGTATGTGGGCGGTCATCCCATGGCCGGCACGCATAACGCCGGCTTCAAGTACAGCCGGAGCGATATGTTCCGGGGTGCACCTATGGTTATTGTACCGCCGGTATATGATGATGCGGCACTTTTGGATCGGATCAAAAAGGTGCTTTCGCCGCTGGGCTTCGGTTCGTTTTCTGTGACGGATGCAGACAGCCACGACAGACAGATTGCATTTACCTCTCAGCTTGCACATATCGTCTCCAATGCCTATGTGAAATCTCCGGCGGCAAAGGCACATAAGGGCCTTTCTGCCGGCAGTTATAAGGATTTGACCCGGGTGGCATGGCTCAACCCCGTTATGTGGACGGAACTGTTTATGGAAAACCGTACCTACCTTTTGGAAGAGCTGGACGGTCTTTTGGAAAATCTTACCGCATACCGTGACGCACTGCAGGCGGAGGATGAAGAAACGCTTCGCCGGCTTTTAGAGGAAGGGCGGCGGATCAAAGGAGAGATTGACGGATGAAAAAAATACATGTAGCCGCGGAAAAGCCCTATGATGTACTTCTGGAAGCAGGCAGCTTCGGGGCGGCGGGTAAGTATATACAGCCATACTGTAAAAACGGGTATGCCGCCATTGTAACCGATGATACGGTGGACGGTTTTTACGGCGGCATGCTGGAGGAAGCCCTCTCCCGGGAAGGAATCCGCACCGTGAAATTTGTTATTCCCCACGGGGAGAGCTCCAAAAATGCGGAAACATATGTGACACTTTTAGAATTTCTGGCAGAAAACCGCTTAACTCGGCAGGACCTCATGATTGCCCTGGGCGGCGGCGTGGTGGGAGACCTTGCCGGCTTTGCGGCCGCCACATTTCTTCGGGGCATACCGTATATGCAAATTCCAACCACCCTTCTTGCTATGGTGGACTCCTCTGTGGGCGGCAAAACGGCAATAGACCTTCGGGCAGGCAAGAATCTGGCAGGTGCATTTTATCAGCCGGCGGCGGTGATTTGTGACCCGGATTTGCTGCATACCCTGCCGGAGGCATATCAGGCAGACGGCGTGGCAGAGGTAATCAAATACGGTGTTTTGGGAAGTGCATCCCTGTTTACGCATTTGCAGGAAAAAGGGACGGCATTTGATCGGACCGCGGTGATTGGCGAATGTATTGCCATGAAAAGTGACATTGTTCAAAGGGATGAAAGAGATATCGGTGTGCGGCAGCTTCTTAACTTTGGGCATACAATAGGCCATGCCATTGAAAAAAACAGCCGGTATGCGGTTTCTCACGGTCGAGCCGTTGCGATCGGCATGGTACTTATGGCGAAAAGTGCCGCCCGTGCCGGCTTGTGCGGCGAAGAGGTGGCGACGGAAATCGCCGAGGTGTGCAGAATATTTGGCTTGCCGACGGCTACGGAATACACCGCTGAAAGCCTATACGATGCCATGCTTTCCGATAAAAAACGGACGGGTGATACGGTGACGCTGGTTGTGCCGGAGACAATCGGAAAATGCAGACTGCACCCAATCTCGGTGCCCGGACTGCTTCCCTTTCTGAAGCAGGGAATGGAGTGAAAAATGGATATAACAATTACCCCACAAGCCCTACACGGGCGAATCAACAGCATTGCTTCTAAATCGCAGGCACACAGGCTACTCCTTTGCGGTGCTCTGTCAGGGGAGGCGGTTACCGTTTTATGCAGTGAATCCTCAGAGGATATTGATGCCACGGCACGGTGCCTTTCTGCACTATGTGCACGAACGGAGCGAACGCCGGATGGATTTAAAGTATCTCCCATGCAGGCGGCAGATACGCCATGCCTTTTGGATTGCGGCGAAAGCGGCTCCACACTGCGTTTTCTTCTGCCGGTGGTAGGGGCACTGGGAAAACAGGCAAAATTTTTGCTTTCGGGGCGGCTTGGCCAGAGACCGCTTTCTCCCCTTTGGGAACAGCTTTGTGCCCATGGCATGACGCTTTCGAGAGAAGGGGAAAATGGGATTTTGTGTGGCGGTCAGCTTCGGGGCGGTGCGTTTACGCTGCCGGGCGACGTTTCCTCCCAGTTTATTAGCGGATTATTGTTTGCCCTGCCGCTTCTTGCGGCGGACAGCACGCTGACGCTGACCGGGAAAATTGAGTCCGTTCGGTATATCGCCATGACCGAGGCGGCACTCCGGCAAAGCGGTATCCGGTTTACGTATGCCGACGGAACCTATAAAATTCCCGGCAGACAAAAGCCGGCATTTCTCGAAAAGGAAAGGCTACAGGTGGAGGGCGATTGGTCCAACGCCGCCTTCTGGCTTGTGGCAGGGGCGATAGGCGAAGGCATTACGGTCCTGGGCCTTGACACACACTCTCTCCAAGGCGATAAAGCGATTATAGAGCTTCTGCCCCGTTTTGGGGCCACCGTACAGCACGAAGAAAACGGAATTACGGCAAAGAAGGCACCTATGAAGGGGATAGAAATTGACGGGGCACAGATTCCCGATTTAGTTCCCATTTTAGCTGTGCTTGCCACTGCGGCGGAGGGTACGACCCGGATTTACGGTGCAGAGAGGCTTCGGATAAAGGAAAGTGACCGCCTTAAAACCGTTTCCGCCATGCTCACTCGATTAGGTGGGGACATAACAGAAACAGCGGACGGACTGATTGTGCAGGGCAAGCCCCTTTGCGGCGGTACGGTAGACAGTGCAGGCGATCATCGGATTGCCATGGCGGCGGCTGTGGCTTCTATACTTTGCAAAGAGGCGGTTACCATACAGGGGGCGGAGGCGGTCAATAAATCCTACCCCGGATTCTGGGAGCATTTCACCCTTTTAGGGGGACAGATTGAAAGGAAGGAAAGGGTATGAGCAGTGTATTTGGCAACCACATTAAGGTTCAAGTGGCAGGAGAATCCCACGGCGAGGCCATCGGCGTAATCATTGACGGTCTGCCGGCAGGGTTTTCTGTGGACATGGAAGCACTTTCTGCTTTTATGAAGCGTCGTGCACCGGGCGGAGACCGGTTTTCTACGCCACGGAAGGAGGCGGACGCACCGGAATTTCTGTCCGGACTTTTGAAGAATATTACGACCGGTGCACCGGTAATGGCAATCATTCGCAACACCAATACCCGTTCCGAAGATTACGAGGCACTCTGCGACGTACCCCGGCCGGGCCACGCCGATATGACGGCGGTGATGAAATACGGCGGCTTTCAGGATGGCAGAGGCGGCGGTCACTTTTCCGGCAGACTGACGGCACCTCTCACTGTTGCAGGGGGAATTGCCCTACAGATGCTCCGGGAAAAGGGCGTAGAGGTCTTTGCCCATATCCGTTCCGTTCACGGCGTAGAGGGAAGTGCACCCGACTATACCGATAAGGAACTACCTATGCTTCGGCAAATAGCGGGAAAAGCCTTCCCGGTATGGGACGATCAAAAGGGTATGGCAATGCAGACGGAGATCGACAGAGCACGGGAGAAAAAGGATTCTGTTGGCGGTGTGATTGAAGTGGCGGCAATGGGTCTTCCGGCAGGACTTGGTGCACCCATGTTTTCTCGGATGGAGGGGAGAATTGCGGCGGCTGTCTTCGGCGTACCGGCAGTAAGGGGCATTGCCTTCGGCAACGGCTTTGAAAGTGCAGCTTTATACGGCAGCGAAAATAACGATGCATTTTATTTTGAGGGGGCAACGGTGAAAACACGGACAAATCGCTGTGGCGGTGTGCTGGGCGGCATTACCACGGGTATGCCTCTCGTATATAGGGTTGCAATAAAGCCCACGCCTTCGGTCGGTAAGGAGCAGGAGAGCGTTTGCCTTTCGCGAAAGGAAGAGGCGGTTTTATCCGTTCGGGGAAGGCATGATCCCTGTATTTTGCCGAGGGCAGTGCCTGTATTGGAAGCAGTGACGGCACTGGTTCTACTCGATGCATTATTAGATAGCGAAACAATATGGCGGACGAAATAGAGAGGAAGGAAAATCACGATGAATAATCAATTATCACAGTATCGGGACGAAATTAACAGAATTGACGATGAGATGATACGTCTTTTTCAGGAACGTATGGAAATCTGCGGCGATATTGCCGCCTATAAAAAGGAAAACGGTCTTCCGGTTCTCGACACAAAAAGAGAGAGGGAAAAGCTGGCAGATGTGCGTGCAAAATCCAAGGAAAAATTTGCTTCTTATACGGGCGTGCTGTATTCGCTCCTCTTTGAACTGAGCCGTTCCTATCAGGAGAAGACGCTGGACAGGGAAAACGAGCTGTACAAAACCATTGTGGAAGCAATCGGGGCAAATACGAACCGCGACTTTCCGCAAAGTGCCATGATTGCCTGCCAAGGTGTGGAGGGCGCCTATTCCCAGATTGCCTGCGACAGAATGTTCGGCAGTGCAAATATTATGTATTTTGATACGTTTGACAAGGTTTTTTCCGCCATTGAAAAGGGGCTTTGCCGTTATGGGGTATTGCCTATTGAAAACAGCACGGCAGGATCGGTGAACACCGTGTATGACCTGATGCTGAAGCATCGGTTCTATATTGCAAAAAGCGTCCGCATTAAGGTGGACCATAACCTTCTGGCAAAAGAGGGTGTTGCCCTTTCTGAGGTGAAGGAAATCCTCACCCATGAACAGGCAATCCGCCAGTGCCAGGGCTTTTTAGCCTCTCTCGGTCCCGACGTAAAGGTTACGACAGTGGAGAACACGGCACAGGCGGCGAAAATCGTGGCAGAGTCTGACCGCCGGGATTTGGCGGCACTCAGCTCCCGATATTGTGCCCAGTATTACGGACTAAAATGTCTGTGCGAGGCGGCACAGGATTCCAGCAATAATTATACACGCTTTATCTGTATTTCCAAAGAGCTGGAAATTTATCCAGGTGCCGATAAAACCAGCATTATGATGGTACTGCCCCATAAAGCCGGTGCACTGTATAAGGTGTTGGCGAGGCTATATACAATCGGCATCAATTTGATTAAGCTGGAAAGCCGTCCTATGCCCGGTCGGAATTTTGAATTTATGTTTTATTTTGACCTGGAGACCAGTGTGTATTCCGAAGCCTTTGTGCAGCTTGTGTGTGAGCTGGATAAAATCAGCGAGGAATTTAGGTATCTGGGCAGTTATTCGGAAATGATATGAGAAGGTGCGGTTTACTCGGAGAAAAGCTTTCCCACAGCTATTCTCCACAGATTCATCGTTATCTCGGCGACTATTCCTACACACTTTTTGAAAAGGAGAAGGATAAGGTGGCATCGTTCATGCAGGAAAAGCCCTTCGATGCCATCAATGTAACCATTCCCTATAAAAAAACGGTTGTCCCGTATATGGATACACTGTCGGAGACGGCGAGACGGCTGGGGAGCGTGAATACCGTAGTCAAAAATCCGGACAGTACGCTTTTCGGACATAATACGGATTATTACGGCTTTACTTATATGCTGGAGAAGGCAGGCATTTCCCCGAAGGGGAAAAAGGTGCTCGTCCTCGGTAGCGGCGGGGCATCAGTAACAGCGTGTGCCGTGCTTCGGGACAAGGGGGCGGCAGAGGTGGTTGTCATTTCCAGAAGCGGCCCGGAGAATTATGATAATATCAGCCGCCACTACGACGGGGATATTCTTGTGAATACGACCCCGGTGGGTATGTATCCGCATCCCGGCACTTCCCCGGTAAAGCTGGAAGCCTTCACCCGGTGCAGTGGGGTTTTAGACCTAATTTATAACCCGGATAAAACGGCACTTTTGCAAGAGGCGGAACGCCTTGGCATTCCCCACGCAAACGGTCTTTCCATGCTGGTGGCACAGGCGAAGGAAAGTGCAGAATATTTTGGGGAAAAGAAGCTGTCGGACAGCCTGATTGACAGCGTGACCGTCCGGCTTCGCAGAGAGCAGAAAAATATTGTGCTTATCGGGATGCCCGGCTGTGGAAAATCCACACTTGGAAGACAGCTTGCCGGAAAGACCGGAAGACCCTTTGTGGATGCAGACGATGTTATCCGGGAGCGGGCAGGGATATCGATTCCGGAGATTTTTGAGAAGGTGGGGGAAGAGGGCTTTCGTGCCCTTGAAACGGAGGTGCTTGCTACGCTTGGTATGCAAAGCGGCACGGTGCTCGCCACCGGTGGCGGCTGTGTGACACGGGCAGAAAATTATCCCCTTTTGCATCAAAACGGCACAATCGTCTGGCTACAGCGTCCCATCGAGACCTTGCCCACCACAGGACGTCCGCTTTCCCGGCAGGGAAGCCTTGACCAAATGTATGCAAAACGGCAACCGCTGTATGCTCGGTTTGCCGATATTGTCACAGAGAACCGTTTTGAGACGGAAGATATGACAGAAAGGGTGCTTACACTGTATGAAAATTCTTGTGATTAACGGACCGAATTTGAATATGCTGGGTAAAAGAGAGCCGGAAATATACGGACAGGAAACGTATGCAGACCTTGTGGACTATATTCAGGAAGCCGCCCGGGAGACAGGAGCGGAGGTAGAAGTCTTTCAATCGAACCACGAAGGGGAAATAGTGACGAAAATCCAGGAAGCCTATGGGAAAGCGGACGGGATTGTGATTAACCCTGCCGCCTACACCCATACCAGTGTAGCGATTTTGGATGCACTGAAGGCGGTGGCACTGCCAGCGGTGGAGGTGCACCTCTCCGATGTAACGAAACGAGAAGCGTTCCGACAGATTTCTTATATTCGTCCGGCGTGCGAAAAAACCTATATGGGTATGGGCTTTGCCGGCTACCGGCAGGCGATTGTATATCTGACCGGGCAATACGGACAGTGACGGGGCGGAGGAGAGCACGTATGCAAATTTATGTCCCTTCCTATTACCGGGATTTTGCCTGTACGGCAGGAAAGTGTCAGCACAGCTGCTGTATCGGCTGGGAAATTGATGTGGACGACACGGCGTATCAACGATACAGAGAAGTCGGCGGTGAAATCGGCAGGCGACTTCAGGAAAATATTGCCGTGGACGGGGACGGTGCCCACTTTATTCGGGGTGCTGACCGCCGATGTCCCTTTCTCAATAAAGAAAATCTATGCGACATTATTCTGGAAATGGGAGAGGAAGCCCTATGCCACATCTGCACTGACCACCCACGGTACCGGAATTTTTTTACCGGTCGCATAGAAATGGGGTTGGGGCTTTGCTGTGAAGCGGCGGCAGACCTGATTTTGTCCCGGGCAGAAAAGCCAACGTTTCTTCTTTTTTCCGGAGACGGCGAAGAGGAGCTTACGCCGGAAGAAGAGCAGGTGCTTGCCCTTAGGGATCGGCTTTTGGATATGGCGTATGACATCACTGTGCCTGTGGAAAAACGGTTTGAAGAGATTGCCCGGCGGTGTACCGTTACCTTACCGGAAAAATCAGCAAAAGCGTGGCGGGATTTTTACGGCGGTCTTTTAATTCTGCACGATGACTGGCTCAAAATGCTGGAAGGGGCAAGGGATGCCATCACCCTTTCGGAAACATATGCACCCCGGCTGTTTGCCTATTTTTTGTGCAGGCATTTCCCCGGTGGCCTTGTGGACGGACAGTACAGAGCACGTCTTGCCTTTGCCCTCCATGCCACACGCTTTATCCTGTCCCTTACCGGCGTGCCCGTAAGGGAGGCGGCAAGGGCATATTCGGAGGAAATCGAGTACGCCGAAGAGAACATGGAAGCTCTATTGTCTTGCCTTGAAAATTAGCCTAAACCCGACCGTGCGTCGGGTTTTTGTTATAAACAGCAGAAGAACGGTTCAAACCCTTGACAAGTGCAAAAAAATAGTATATAATATATGAAATAATACTGTACGAGGTGACAGGTATGCAAAAGCTGATTCTAATCATTGAAGATGAAAAACCTATTGTTGATATTCTGAAATTCAACCTGGAACGGGAAAATTATAAGGTGATTTATGCACTGGACGGAGAAAGCGGTCTTTCTATGGCACTTAGCAAGGCACCGGATCTCATCCTTCTGGATGTCATGCTTCCGGGAATGGATGGCTTTGACGTGTGTCGCCGTGTACGGGAAAAGAGCCGTGTGCCCATTCTGATGCTGACGGCACGGGACGAGGAGCTGGATAAGGTGCTTGGCCTGGAAATGGGTGCAGACGATTATATTACAAAGCCCTTTGGCGTGCGTGAGCTTATGGCGAGAGTGAAGGCACATCTTCGCCGTTTGGATAAGGACGAAGTAAAAACGGATCAGATTATCCGCTTCGGCGATTTCTGCATTTTGTGTGACCGGTACGAAATTACCCGGGACGGAGAGGTTGTGGAGCTGACGCTGCGGGAATTTGAGCTGATCAAATTTCTTGCCCAACAGCCGGGTCGGATTTTCACTCGTGAGAATCTCCTGGAGCAGGTTTGGGGCTATGAATATTTCGGCGAAGTGCGTACGGTAGACGTTACGATTCGCAGACTACGTGAAAAAATTGAGGAAAACCCGGCAGAGCCCAGATACATCATTACAAAACGTGGTGTAGGCTACTACCTGAAGGCGGATTGATGTTTAAGAGTATTCAATGGAAGGTGCTCACGGTTTTTCTGCTACTGGTTATTTCCGTTATGCTGGCGGTGGGTACATTCCTTCTAAACAGTATCAGTAAATATTATCACGATGAATTCCGGACGCAAATGGAGCAGACGGTGTTTACTGCCGACTTTGTGGGACAGCTTGGCACAGCGGCATCCTCCGAAAACCCAAAGGAAGCCCTCCGTACGCTTTTGGATAGCTTTACGGGACGAATGGGGATTGACTCCTACCGGAACTTCTATCTTCTCCGCGGCTGGGATGCGGCTGTCTTGTATGCACCGGACGGGGCACAGACAGTACATGCCACCGGCAATGTGCTCACCGCCATTTCCGGACAGGTGGGTAGCAGTGTGGACCGACGGGGCGAGGTAATGGACTACGCCTATCCTGTCATACAAAACGGACAGGCAACGTATATTGTTTATATCAGTGACAGTAAGGAAGAGCTGTATGGTATTTTGGAGAATATTTTCACGATTATTCTCGGCGGACTTCTTTTGGGTCTTGTGCTGGCAGTGCTTCTGGGTCTGATTTTGTCCCGGACGATTACCGCCCCTATTGTTTCGCTAAAAAAACGGGCGGAAAAAATTGCCGCCGGTGAATTTGAAAGTAATATCGAGGTACGGTATGCAGATGAAATCGGCCAGCTTACCGGTTCGTTCAATACCATGGCATCGGAGCTGAGACGGACGCTGGCGGATATTGCCGCGGAAAAGAGTAAGGTCGAAACCATTCTGACATACATGGCAGACGGCGTTATGGCATTTTATCGGGACGGAAGTGTGATGCACATGAATCCTGCCGCCCGGCGAATGCTTTGCATCAAAGACGAGGACGAGCCGTTTGACGAGCTGTTCGCCCGGCTTGGAACTAGTCTTACCATGAATGCCCTTTTGTATCTGGAAACCGATAATACGGTGGAAAAACACCTGACGGTAAACGACACCCATATTCGTGCTTATTTTGCAAAGCTTACGCCGGATAAGGGCCCGGCAAGCGGCATTGTGGCGGTATTACAGGATATTACGGAGCAGCAACGGCTGGAAGAATCCCGCCGGGAATTTGTTGCCAATGTTTCTCACGAGCTCCGCACGCCGCTTACGAATGTGAAAAGCTACAGCGAAACACTTTTAGAAGCCGCAGAAGAGGGGTCTATGGAGAAAAACTTTCTGGGCGTGGTCTGTAGTGAGGCAGACCGTATGACCAGACTGGTACGAGACCTTCTCATGCTGTCCCAGCTGGATTACGGCAACGCAATCCGGAAAGAGCCCTTCTCCCTGCCGGAGCTTGCAGGCAGTGTGGTGGAACGGCTTCGTCTGGAAGCGGACAAACGCAGGCAAACCCTTTCCTTCCAAAACAGTGCACCGCAAATGCCACCGGTAAACGGAGATAAGGACAGAATTGAGCAGGTGCTTGTGAATGTGGTTTCCAACGCCATAAAATATACGCCGGAGCATGGCTGTGTGCATGTGGAATGTATGGCACGTCTTACCGAGGCGATTGTGACGGTGACCGATACCGGTATCGGGATTCCGGAGGCAGATTTGCCCCGAATTTTTGAACGGTTCTACCGGGTGGACAAAGCCAGAAGCCGTAAAATGGGCGGCACGGGGCTGGGACTTGCCATTGCCCGTGAAATCGTAGAGGCCCATGGCGGCAGGATTACCATCAAGAGCGGCAAGGGACGGGGAACAACGGTACGCGTGCTTCTGCCGATTTACGGCACACCAGAAGATGCAAAAACGGAGGAATAATCCTTGAATATATTGGCTATTGAGAGTGCGGCAATCAGTGCCGGTGCCGCCGTTTTGTGCGGCGATACACTTCTCAGCGAACAGTTTGTAAATAATGGGCACACCCATTCCCAAACGCTTCTGCCCCTGGTGGATGCGGCACTGTCTGCCGCAGGAAAAACGCTTGGGGATATGGATGCGGTGGCGGTGAGTGCCGGCCCCGGCTCCTTCACCGGCGTGCGGATTGGTATGGCGACGGCGAAGGGTCTGGCACTGGGTGCCGATTTGCCCTTGATTCCGGTGCCCACACTTTTGGGACTGGCATATACGATGGTAGCGTATGAGGGCATTATTGTTCCTATCATGGATGCGAGACGTGGCGAGGTTTATACGGCAACGTACCGTGCAAGGGACAGCAGAATAGAAGAGGTCACGCCCATGCGTGCCATTCCGCTTTCTGACTTAGTATCCCAATTGGACACAGCCCTTTTTGTGGGGGACGGTGTCGCAGTACATCGGGCGGCAATTATGGATAAAATGGGAGACAGAGCTCGTTTCGCACCGGCCCATCTTGTCCATCATCGGGCAGCTTCCGTGGCGATGGCAGCACAAACAATTTCGCCCCTTTCCCCTCATGAGGTTGCCCCGTTCTATTTGCGGCTTTCCCAGGCGGAACGGGAATATTTGGAAAAGAATAAAGGAGAATGACGGATGTTTAAGAACAAGAAAAAACAAGCCGTGGTTTTACCAAAAGGTGCAGTATATGCGAAACTTAAGAATGAAATACGATTTGTAAGCAAAGAAGAAATGATGAATTTGCCTACTTCAGTTGTTCAAGAGGAAGAACAACAGGAATTACAGATAGATAAAGCTGTTGAACAACAAAATACGGAGACAAACGCTTCTAAACCAGAAGAACCATTGTTCTCGATGCGCTGGTTTAATTATCTGATTTACTTTTCTCTTTGGAAAGACGTGCTTCTTTTGCTGTCCGATGGGTTAATGAGTTTGATAATATTTGTAAATATGGTACGCTTAATTATTTTACCCGATATAAGTTATAATGCGTTTCAATGGTTGAAGGGGTTTGTTTTCGTATATGGGATTTCTCGTCTGTTTTTCGCTGTATGTATGGTTATAGTGAGGTTTAAATTAGCAAAGTTTGAAAAAGAGGCCCCGAGACTTTTTGTGGACTTGGTTACATTCGAGGTTGTATGTTATGTTGTTTATAATATTTTTATAGGTATTATATTATTTGAAAAAATTTCGGTATTAAATATATGTGCAACAATAATGGCAAATATAATTTATTGTAGTCTAAACCGAAAATATTTTGATAGACGCAAAAAACTTTTTGTTAATTAAGTGGTGGATATGTTTATAAATAAAATGTTACATAATAAAGAGTGGGAGAATGACAATGATAGTAATTGGTAGCGATCATGGTGGATATGAATTAAAGGAATACCTGAAGGCGTATCTGAAGGAAAAGGAAATTCCGTTTGTCGATATCGGCTGTGACGGACAGTCCTGTGACTATCCGGACTATGCCAGAATCGCTGTGCAGAAAATTCTGTCCGGCGATTGCGAAAAAGGAATTTTATGTTGCGGAACAGGCATCGGCATTTCCATTGCCGCAAATAAATATGCAGGGATCCGGGCGGCACTGGTTTCGGAACCGGTTTCTGCAAGACTTGCCACAGAGCACAACAATGCAAACATCCTGTGCTTTGGCGGCAGGGTGACCGGCGGTGCACTGGCGGCGGCATGCGTGGATGCATGGCTTGAAGCAGAATTTTTGGGCGGCAGACACGCCGCACGGGTGCATAAAATTGAACCCTCTGCATACTAATTTTTGCGTTTATCGTAGAAAGGAAGCGTACAAAGTATGAAGTGTCCCTATTGTGATACGCAGGACAGCAAGGTGCTGGATTCTCGTCCTACGGAGGAAGGTGCCGCGATTCGACGCCGTCGGGAATGTATGGCGTGTAAGCGGCGGTTTACGACCTACGAGAAAATCGAGGGCGTTCCCATTATGGTCATCAAAAAGGATAAGGGCAGAGAGCCCTTTGACCGGGAAAAACTGATGCACGGCATTGTCAAGGCTTGTGAAAAACGGCCTGTTTCCGTAGAAATCATGGAAAATATGGTCTCTACCATTGAGAACATCATCCAGAACTCTCTGGATCGGGAAATTACTTCTTCCCGAATCGGGGATCTGGTTATGGAACAGCTGAAGGGGATTGATGAGGTGGCGTATGTACGCTTTGCCTCTGTATACCGTCAGTTTAAAGATATCAATACATTTATGCAGGAGCTTCGTAAGCTTTTGACGGAAAAATAAAGGAGATTTGTAACATGACGAAAATAAGAACCCGCTTTGCCCCCAGCCCCACAGGCTATATGCACATCGGCAACCTGCGTACAGCACTGTATGCCTATCTTCTGGCAAAGGCACAGGGTGGCGATTTCATTCTTCGCATTGAGGATACCGACCGTGAACGGTATGTGGACGGTGCGGTGGACCTAATTTACCAGACGCTGGCAGAAACCGGTCTTGTCCATGATGAAGGTCCGGACGTGGGCGGCGAATACGGTCCCTATGTGCAGAGCGAACGTATGGACATTTATAAAAAATATGCGGAAGAGCTGGTGAAAAAGGGTGGTGCTTACTATTGCTTCTGCACCAAGGAACGCCTTGACGAGCTTCGGCAAAAGCAGGAGGCCTTGAAAATCCCTTCTAAATATGACGGACGCTGTGCCGCCTTATCCAAAGAAGAGGTACAGGCACGCATCGCCGCCGGTGAGCCCTATGTGATCCGGCAGAAGATTCCGAGAGAGGGCACAACCTCTTTCGACGATGCGGTATTCGGCACCATTACGGCCCCGAACGAAACGCTGGACGATGCCATTTTGCTGAAGTCGGACGGTATGCCCACCTATAACTTCGCAAACGTAATTGACGACCACCTGATGGGCATTACCCATGTGGTCCGGGGCAGTGAATATCTGTCCTCTACGCCGAAATACAATCTTCTGTACGAAGCCTTCGGCTGGGAAATTCCGCAGTATATCCACTGCAGTGCCATTATGAAGGACGCCCACAAAAAGCTTTCCAAGCGTGAGGGCGATGCCTCTTATGCGGATTTTGTGGAAAAGGGCTATCTGAAGGAAGCGGTTCTAAACTACATTGCCCTTCTCGGCTGGAGCCCCGGCGATGAACGGGAGGTTATGAGCCTTGAAGATATGATTCGCCTGTTTGACGTAAAGGGCATCAGCAAGTCTCCTGCCATTTTCGATGAGGCAAAGCTTCGCTGGCTGAACGGGGAATATATCCGTGCCCTGTCGCCGGAGGAATTTCATCAGAAGGCATTGCCCTACTATGAAAAGAGTATTCATCAAGATGTGAACCTGGAGCTTCTCAGTGAGGTGCTTCAGCAGCGTACAGAGCGTCTTTGTGATATTACGGAGCAGATTGACTTTATTGACGCTGTGCCCGACTATGATAAGGAATTATATTGCCATAAGAAGATGAAAACGGATACGGAGAATTCTCTCGTTTCGCTTCGGGCAATTTTGCCCGTATTGGAGGGCATAGAGAGCTGGACAAAGGATGTCCTGCATGACGCACTTTTAGGTCTTGCAAAAAAGATGGAAGTGAAAAACGGTATCATTTTGTGGCCACTTCGCACAGCCCTTTCCGGTAAAGCCTTTACACCCGGCGGTGGCATAGAGCTTGCGGCAATTCTGGGACGGGAGGAGAGTCTCCGCCGTATCAGAAGCGGTATTGCACTACTGGAAAAATAAAGCTTCGACGCAGTGATTGCGACGGAAGAAAGGAACGGTTATGGAAGAATTACAACTTCGGAAAACCATGGGCGGATATAAAAGGGAAGATGTTGCGTCCTATATCGATGCAATGGTGAAGCGGTACGAAGACATGCTGGTACAGGAGCAGGAGGCTACAAAGGCGGCGAAGGCAGAAGCGGCGGCGGCAGTACAGGAAAATGCGAAGCTGTTTGCAAGGGTTTCGGAGATGGAATCGGAACGGGATTCTGTTTCCAGGGCTGTGATTGCCGCCCAGCGTGAAGCAGACGCCCTTTTGGAAGCCGCAAGAGAAAAGGGAAAAGAAATTGTCCTGGAAAAGGAAAAAGAGGCTGTCCAATTAGAAGAGCAGATGACGGCATTGCGAAACGAGATTCGCACACTGCGTCTTCAGGCGGCTGCGGCACTCCGGCGATATGAGGCGACGCTGACAACCCTCGTGCCGGATGGGGACGACGAAGAATAAAGCCCTTATATTCAGCACAGTATATATGCCGTAGCTTACACCTTCGTAAAAAGCAAGAAAAGACGGGGATTCTCGTTGAATCTCCGTCTTTCAAAAGTTAAAATGTTTAATGATTGAAAATGGAATAAAAAGCGTTTATAAAAGTATTCTTGCGGTAGAGCAAGTTTTTCGACAGTCTGAAACCACGCAAATGCGTGGTTTTACTTTACAAAAAGACCGAACGTGAACACTTCGCTCGGTCATAGAGGTTATTTTTGAATCATACCGTACAATTTGTCCAGTGCGTCGGACAGACCGCCCACACAGTCGATAAGCCCACAGTCTACGGCGTCGCTTCCCATAAGCACAGTACCCACATCCCCTAAAAGCTCACCGGTGGTCAGAATCATACGGCGGAAATCCTCATCCGACATTCCGGAATGGGAGGTTACAAACCGGATGACGCGTTCTTGCATCCGGCTGAGATAGGCAAAGGTCTGCGGTGCACCAACCACCGTGCCACTGTAACGAATGGGATGCAGTGTCATGGTGGCGGTGGGGGTGATGAAGGAAAAATCTGCAGAAACAGCGAGGGGAACACCGATGCTGTGTCCGCCGCCCAGCACCAGCGAGACTGTAGGCTTTTTCATACCGGCAATCATCTCCGATATGGCAAGCCCTGCTTCTACATCGCCGCCCATGGTATTTAAAATCAGCAGGAGCCCGTCCGTTTCGGTGCTCTCCTCAATGGCCGCCAGATGGGGGATAACGTGCTCGTATTTGGTGGTTTTGTTCTGGGGTGGGAGCAGCATGTGCCCTTCAATCTGTCCAATCACTGTCATGCAATGGAGGTTTCCACGAGGAGACCGTATATCCGCACTGCCGCTTTCCAGCATCTGGTTCGCCTTTTCTTCCTGCATGAGGGGCACCGCCTTTCAGAGGGTATGTAGGGGCTGTAAAATGAAAAAATCATTTTACAGCGATGGAATTACTCCGAACGATGATTTGCCGGCAGTTTTTCCTTGAATAAAAGGGTGATGCTCCAGAGACCTGCCAGACCCACAACGGAAAAGACGATGCGGGCGAGAACGGAGGCCTGGCCGCCTAACAGCGTGCCCAGGATATCCACGCCAAAGAGACCGATGGCACCCCAGTTCAGTGCTCCGAGAATCACAAGTACAAGTGCAGTGTTATCCAAAAAATCCAACTCCTTTTTTCGGCAAAATGTAAAGTAAAAAATTTACCGTTGCCGTACTTGATTCCGTTTACAGTATGTGTATTTACGCCAAAATTACACACGGAAAATTTTGGTAAATAAGAAAATTTCAAAAATTTTCAAAAATCACTTGCTTTTTGTAAAAAGATGTGTTATACTATCATAGTCACTATTTTAGGAGGTGAAATCATGCCTAATATTAAGTCTGCTAAGAAAAGAGTAAGAGTAATCGAAAAGAAGACGCTGCGTAATCAGATGATTAAGTCTGCACTGAAAACAGCAATTAAACGCTTTGAGATTGCAGCAGCAAGCAAGGATGCAGCCGTAGCCGCAGAAGCATACCGCTATGCAGTAAAGAAGCTGGATCAGGCCGTTGCAAAGGGCGTTCTGCATAAGAACACTGCATCGCGTAAAAAGTCGCAGATGGCTCTCAAGTTCAAGGCCGTTGCCGCCTAAGCGATTCTTGAAGGTCATTTTCTGAACGAACAGCATTTGAATCAGCCATAGCCGAAGGCTTATGGTTGATTTGTTGTATTCGGATTTAGGATATTATCGGAGGAAGCATATGAAAACAGTTGTCATTACCGGCGGTGCAGGCGGCATCGGCAGCGGAATCTGCAGACGGTTTGCGGCGGCAGGCTACCGTGTGATCATCGGTTATAACCGCTCTGAAGAAAGCGCGGAAGCATTGGCACGGGAAATTGGGGGCATGCCCCTGCCTGTCAATGTATGCCAAAGCGATTCCGTTCGCACCTTTGCCGAGACGGTGGGCAGGGCGGATGTGCTTGTGAATAATGCGGGGATTGCCGCCCAGAAGCTGTTTACGGAGATTACGGAAGAGGAATGGGACGAAATGTTTGACGTGCACGTCAAGGGTGCATTTCGTCTTTGTCAGGCGTTCTTGCCTGCAATGCTCCGAGAAAAAGAAGGGAGCATTGTTAATGTTGCCTCTATGTGGGGACAGGTTGGAGCATCCTGTGAGGTGCATTATTCTGCCGCAAAGGCGGCATTGATTGGTATGACACGGGCTCTCGCCAAGGAACTGGGTCCCTCCGGCATCCGGGTAAACTGTGTTTCGCCGGGCGTAATTGCAACGGATATGATGGCAGGGTTTTCGGAAGCGGATAAAAGAGCTTTGGAAGAAGAAACGCCGCTGGGACGCATGGGAACGCCTCACGATGTGGCAGAGGCGGTGCTGTATGCCGCCGAAGCACGCTTTTTAACCGGACAGGTTATTGCTCCAAACGGTGGATTTGTTATTTAAGGATTTAAAAGGGTCTGCGACATGATTCTGTCGCAGACCCTCAGCGTGTCGATAAAGTCGACACGCTGGCAGATATCGAAAAACGTAGATATATTTTACGAAATCGTTTTCGTCGGCGTACAATGGTACGTCAGAGAAAGATTTCGTAAAAAGCAAGAAAAGACGGAGATTCTCGATGAATCTCCGTCTTTAAAAATTTAAAATGTTTAATGATTGAAAATGGAATAAAAAGCGTTTATAAAAGTATTCTTGCGATAGAGCAAGTTTTTCGACAGTCTGAGGGTCTGCGACATGATTCTGTCGCAGACCCTATCTTTTATGCACATTCCGGCAAAGTGTACATAACACAAATCAAAAGGATGTCGCCGGAATTAATTTGCCATAACCGGGTAGGTGAAGAGCACGGGCGGTCTTGACTATTTATTTAGAAGCGTAACCGCCATCTGTACACAATCCTCTTCAAGGCACGGGGAAAAAGGAGAGGAGCCCGTTTCATAACCGCCTTCTTCAAAGGCCTTCGCAGTAGGAAGATAGCCTTCGCCACCGTTTGAGCAGCAAGAGAAGATAATAAACCGATCCGGACAGGCATCCTGTATTGCCCTTGTATACTGGGTGAACGGTTCACCGCCAAAGCCCACAAACCCCACATCGCCCATATTGATGACCGTTACAGGAATTTTTTGGTATATGGTCTGGTTTCTGAGCTTGACAATGCGGGTGGCTTCACCAAGTATTGTTATATCAATATCGGAAGGATTTGCATGATAGTCATCCAGAAGCTTTTTGCAGGCATCGTACCGTTCTTCGCCTTCGGTACGTGTCCTGTTATACACAATATCAATTTCAGAAGTGATTTTTTCCACTGTTCTTTCTTCTGTGCAATCCCACATTTTCAAAACACTGTTTGCAATCACCCGTCCCATATGGTCGGTATGACCATAGCCGTCGCGGATTTTTTCAGCCATAAATTCCACATGATTGGTGTCACCTTGGGCACCCACTGTTACGATACAGGACACACTCTCCAAATCCTGCTCCACATAGCGGCGCACAAAACCCGGCCAGTCGGCAGAAAAGAGTTCCTTGTGGATGGTGTCTGCATGGGTGGAGAAGTTTACCAGTGCAATATCGTTTCCGTCTTTTCTCTTGAAGCGACAAAGACGTACGTTGTTGTCGGCCTCATCACAGGGTCTGACAATTTCACCTCGTCTGCCGCCCGGATTGGTTGCAATCGTACCATCCTTCATAACGTATCTGCGAACGAATGAAAGCGGTTCTTCGGTGGGCAAAATGGCTGTACCCAGCTCTGCGTCCTTTAAATCCTGCACTGCCAGCTGTGCTACATCCGCAAACTTGCGATAGAGCACATCTATATATGCCCGGTCTTGAAGAGTGCTACGTCGGCTTTTTCCTAATACATTTTCCCCTAATACAATAGACGAATGCTGATGCAAGCAGCAAAGCATGATATTCTGTGCCGGAATATTGACTCTTTCGGAAATGATGTTCCGGATTACATCCGCATTTTTCATAAGAATCAGCAGAAAGTCTGCACTGATAATCAGCACAGTTTCTTTCCCGTCATTTACTGCAAGAGCGTTGAGCGTAATGGGGTCAAGCACCTCTTTTGCAAATCTGTCGCGAAAATGACCGGCAACAAAGCTTCCGAGGGGCGGTGTGACATCCAGTCTTGCAAAACCTGCTTGTAACATAAGATATCTCCTTTCGTTATACGGTGTAATCTACAGTAACGGCGTTGCCTTCCTTGCTGGAACGAACGATAGCATCACATACGGCAACGGTGAAAAGGCCCTGCTTTCCGTCGGGAGAAAGGGGAGTGTCATTCAGAATGGATGTACAGAAATCCCGGATTTCTTCTATCATATTATGCGAGGAAATACTTACGGGGATTTTTAGCTCCATACCCTGATTGACCGAGAAGGCTGCATCCGGTGTTGCAGCGTTGGAACGGAAAAGGGAGAGGTGATTGCTTGTATTGTCAGTAATAATTGTGCCCTCTGAACCGTAGATAACTGTTCTCATGGTGTAAAGACGTTTGCATCCTATGGAAGTAAACACCTTTCCGATGACGTTGTTCGGGAATTTCATAACGGATACCACGCAGTCATCCACGGGCCATTCAGGAAGCATTTTGTGGTTTGCGTACGCAAAAACTTCTGTGGGGTCTCCGGCAAGCCAGCGGAGAAGATCGACCGCATGGCAACCGCCGCCGATAATCGGATGACGCTCCGGGCTTTTTCGCCAATCGTCCACGCCGGAGTTGCCCAGGTAATCGTGAGCGTATTCGGATTCCACAAAGAATACTTCGCCGATAACGCCGTTATCTATGAGTTCTTTCGCCTTGATAAAGCCGGGCGCTTTGCGGCAGACCTGTCCGACCATGAGACGCCGTCCGGTTTCCTCTGCCACCCGTACCATTTCCCGGCACTCGTCAATATCCAGTGTCATGGGTTTTTCACAGAGTACATCTTTCCCGGCGCGCATTGCACGTACGGTAATATCGCAATGGGACGTGTCCGGGGTGCAGATGATAACAGCGTCAATATCTGCACGCTGCAGCATTTCGTCAAGATTGGTATAGCAATCTTTCTTTTCCATCGGGAACACCCGGGTGAATTTTTCAATTTGCTCTGTGTGCATATCGCAGATTGCAACAAGCTCTGCTTCCGTAAGGGGTTGCATGGCTTTGGCATGAATGTGGGAAATAGAGCCGGTTCCCACAATGGCCAAACGTACCTTTTTTTGTTCCATTTTATTTATCTCCTTTTTTTACTTGACAAAAGCCAAGCTTTATTCTAAAATAATTATAAAACATATACCGGCAAAAATCTACGTAAAATATCACATATTTTTGGTACGATACTGCCAACAGGAGATTCGGCATGATAAAAATAAAGAAAACCTTTACAGTACATACGATTATTCAAGCCTACGATTACCGTCCGCTTGCCGTCATCAAAAAACCCTATGAGGAGCAATATCCGTTCTGGCAACTTTTCTATGTCAGCCGTGGGCAGATGCAGATTCTCCGGGACGGAAAGGAAGAGACGGTATCAGCAGGGCAGGTGGTTTTTCGACCGCCGGGTAAAAAATCCGTCATGCTATATCCCGATGACTGTACGCTGTATGTTGGGATTATTGATTTTATATGTCACAGTAAAAAAATGAGCTTTTTCCCCAAACAGGCGATTACCTTAGACGGTAAGGAAAAAGCTATACTTTCGGAGCTGATCAAAGAGGCGGCGGATTTTTGCAGAGAGACAAAACCCAATCCCCTTCGGGCGGAGCTCGTTTCTTCCGGATTGGAAAATCTTCTGATACGGCTTTACGGCAGACTTTGCGGCGTTTTTACATCTAAAGGAGAAAACGAAAAAAGTAACAGCAAAAATATCATGTCGGAAAAGGTACGCCGTATCAATGCTATTTTGGAGGAAAGACGTTTTTCCAGCGTCAGTATCGAGGAAATCGCATCTATGCTGAGCGAAAGCCCGAATGTTTTAATGAAGTGCTATAAAAAAGAAATGCAGGAGAGCATCATGGAACACTTTTTTAGCCTCAAAGAACAAACGGCGAAAACGCTTATCCTATCCAGCAACATGAATTTTACGGAAATATCCGATTTTCTGGGCTTTTCCTCGGTCAACTATTTTTCTAAGTTTTTTAAAAAGCGGACAGGGATGACGCCCACGGAATACAGCCGACAAGGGTAATACCGAAAAGGACGGAAAAGAAAAACTGACTTCTGTTACGAGGTCAGTTTTTATAGTTTTCTTTTACTCTATCGGTGCAAAATCCGATGCCCCGTGCTTACATAGGGGACAGGTGAAATCCTCAGGCAAGGTATCGCCCTCGTAGACATAGCCGCATATTTTACATACAAAGCCCTTTTTGCCCTCTGTTTTGGGCTTTGGCTTCACATTTTTATGGTAATAGGTATAGGTCATGGTTTCCGTATCGGAGATCACACGTGCCTCCGTCACACTGCAGACGAACATGCCGTGGGTGCCAAGGTCCATATACTGCTCCACCGAAAGGGACATGAAGGAATTGATATACCGGGGCAGGAAGGCAAGGCCGTTATCTGCACGGAGCACCTCCATATCGGCAAACTTATCTGCTGTGCGACCACTCTTAAAGCCAAAGGTTTCAAAAATGCGGAAGGGTGCATCCTGGGAAAGACAGCACAGATTCATTTTTCCTGTCTTTTCAATAACATGGTGCGAATAGTTTTCCTTGTTGATTGTCACGGCCACCCGGTTCGGATTGCTTGTCAGCTGGGACACGCTGTTGACAATCAGACCGTTATCCTTCTTTCCGTCGTGCGACGTAACCACATAAAGACCGTATCCGATTTTAAACAGGGCAGACAAATCGTTCTTTTCTTCCCCTTTTTGTGCCTTGTACTCCACACAGAGCTCATCACAGAGGGCGTCCAGGGCCTTTTTGGCCGCATCGTCCATGGCAGACAGTATCCGGACGGTATTTTTTGCAAACGTGATGTTTTTACAGCCGGCAAGCATTTCTGCCATTACCTTTGCCGCCTGTGGTGCCCATGAGCCGTTTTCAATAAAGGCGACGGTGCGGTTTTGGTAGTTTCGCTCCACAAGTCCGTCAATAAATGTACGCATAAAGGGGAAAATGCCGGCATTGTAGGTAGGAGAGGCAAGCACCAGCTTGGAATAGCGGAAGGCATCCTCCACCGCCTCTGCCATATCGTCCCGTGCAAGATCCGTTACTGCCACATGGGGGCAACCTGCCGCACGCATTTTTTCCGCAAGGGAGAGGGCGGCCGCTTTTGTATTGCCGTAAATAGAGGTGTAGGCAATCAGTACACCGTCATCCTCTGCTTCGTAGGAGGACCATGTGTTATAAAGACCCAAATAGTAGTCGAGGTTTTCTGTCAGCACCGGCCCGTGCAGAGGGCAGATGATGGCAATATCCAGGCCGGCGGCTTTTTCCAGAAGCTTCTGTACCTGGGCACCGTATTTGCCCACGATGCCGATATAGTACCGCCTTGCTTCGCAGGCCCATTCCTCTTCTGTGTCCAGTGCACCGAATTTGCCGAATCCGTCAGCGGAGAACAGCACTTTATCCGTGCTGTCATAGGTAACAATCACCTCCGGCCAGTGTACCATGGGTGCGGTCACAAAGGTCAACTGGTGACGGCCTAAGGACAGGGTGCTTCCTTCGCCCACTACGACCTGCCGTCCTTCAAAATCGGTGCCGAAGAACTGACGCATCATGGTAAAGGCCTTGGCACTGGATACAATCTGTGCCTCGGGGTACACCTGCATAAAGTTGGCAATCTGTGCCGAATGGTCCGGTTCCATGTGCTGAACAATCAGGTAGTCCGGCTTCCGTCCGGCAAAGGCTTCCGCCAGGTTGTCCAGCCACTGGTGACCAAAATGGCTGTCCACCGTGTCCATAACGGCAATCTTTTCGTCTTTAATCACATAGGAATTGTAGGACATACCATTTGGAACGGTATACTGCCCTTCAAACAAATCCACCGCGTGGTCGTTGACACCTACATATAAGATGTCCTTCGTAATCTGCATGTTTAACGCCTCCTTATTCTTCCGAATGCATTGTCATTTCATAATACTGTTGTTTGGTAATCAGCACCTGTCGGGGCTTAGAGCCCTCGTGCGGGCCGATAATCCCTCTTGCCTCCATTTGGTCGACAATACGGCCAGCACGGCTGTAGCCTACCTTGAGACGACGCTGTACCATGGAAACCGATATCTGCCCGCTTTCCACGGCAATTTCAATGGCTTGGGAAAGCAGTTCATCACTGTCGCCGGGGTCATCCTCGCAGTTTTCCTCTCCATGCTCCAGTTTTTCCAGAATTTCCTCGTCGTATTCGGCTTCCTCGTCACCTTTCACAAAGTTTACGAGATCCTCTACCTCCTTGTCGGATATAAAGGCACCTTGCAGGCGGATGGGCTTTGCGGCACCAAAGGGTAAGTAGAGCATATCACCCTTACCGAGTAGCTTTTCTGCACCCATCATATCCAGGATGGTGCGGCTGTCAATCTGGCTGGATACCGCAAAAGCGATACGGGAGGGAATGTTAGCTTTGATAAGTCCTGTGATAACGTCTACGCTGGGACGCTGGGTAGCGATAACCAGGTGCATACCTGCCGCACGTCCCATCTGTGCCAGACGGCAAATGGCATCCTCTACCTCGTGGGGGGCGGCCATCATAAGGTCTGCCAGCTCGTCCACGATGATAATCACGGATTCCATGGTCTTTTCGCCTTCGCTGACCAAATATTCATTATAGCCTGCGAGATTACGCACGTTGCTTTCGGAAAACAGCTTGTACCGCCGGAGCATTTCCGTCACCGCCCAGTTTAAGGCACCGGCCGCCTTCCGGGGGTCCGTCACCACGGGAATCAGAAGGTGGGGCAGTCCGTTATACACCTTCAGCTCCACAACCTTGGGGTCAATCATCAGAAGCCGCACATCGTCCGGGGAAGCCTTGTAAATAAGGCTGGCAATTAAGGTGTTAATACACACGCTCTTACCGGAGCCGGTAGCACCTGCAATGAGAAGATGCGGCATTTTGGAAAGATCGGCAACAAGCGTCTGCCCGGAAATGTTCTTACCTACCGCAAAGGCAGTCTTTGCCTTAAAGTCTCTGAATTCCTGCGTTTCCAGCATTTCCCGAAGCGTTACCGTGGCAGCATTTTTGTTAGGTACTTCAATTCCCACTGCCGCCTTGCCGGGGATCGGGGCTTCGATACGAACAGCGGTTGCGGCAAGGTTTAAGGCAATATCATCAGCGAGATTCACAATTTTGCTGACCTTGACACCGGCAGAGGGCTGTAATTCATACCGGGTAATATTGGGTCCCTTTGTTACCTCTAAAATTTTGGCTTCCACACCGAAGCTTTTCAGCGTATCAACGAGTTTTTTGGCACTTTCACGCAAATCCTCGGGCTTGTCCGACTTTGTCAGCTTCGGCTTTGCCAGAAGGTCTGTGGATGGGTAAATATAGATTCGTTCGGCTTTCCGCTCCGTGATTTCCGCTTCGATTTCCGACACGGCCACCGGCGGACCGATTTCCTCCTTCTCTTCCGCGGGGGAGACAGACGGCACAGTCGCTTTGTTCTCCGGCTCGGAAATGGGGATTTCTTCGTCTGTGGGCATATCATTGACCGTCATCTGGTCATGAGTAAAGATTTTAATTTTATCAAAATCGAAGGGCTCTTCTTCCTTATCTTCTGTCTTTGCCGCCGGCACTTTTTTCTGCCGGACAGGTTTTTCCGGAGCGGGTGTCGGCGTTTTCTCTTTTGCCTTTCTGGCGGCAAGGAGAGCCGCAATACGCACCCGGAGCTTCTCTATAGCCTCAGGCAGAGATATGCCGGTAATCCCGATAAACGTCAGCAAAAGAAGCAGAAGGAAAATCACAACCGAAATAGCCTTTCCGGTAAGCTTTACCAGTACAGTGGCAAGGAGTGCACCGAGAATACCGCCGGCACGCTGACTCGTGTAATGCAGGCCGAAATCCCAAGAGATTTCGCCCCGGAAAAGATGCAAAAGACCGGCACTGAGAAGCATAAAGACCAGTATCAGTATGTAACGGTTCCGATAGGGGGAAAAATCCTGTTTTATCAGATTATGCACACCGTAGACCAGGAGGAAGGGGGGCAGGAAATACCCTACGTTGCCCAGCATACCGAGCCCGAAGGCTTTCACGGCACCGCCTAAAGGGGAGGCGGAAGCCTCTGTATAAAAACAGAGTGCCGCAATAATGCCCAGGGCAATCAGAATAACCGCCCGGAGCTCTCGGGATACACCTGTTTTCTTGCTTTTTGCCGGAATTCGTTTTCTCTCAGCCATGGTAAATCCTCCGTTATTTTTTATAAAACAATCGCAACTATACCTGCCAGCATGCAGTAGTAGGCGAAATAGTGAAACTTACTCTTTTGTACAAGGCGAATCAGAAGGCGAATAGCCAGAAAACCGCTGAGTGCCGCCACGACCATGCCTAAGAGGGCAGGCCCTATGGCTATGGCAGGTGCCGCACCCTGTAAAATATCAATCCCGTCTAAAAGAGCCGCACCTAAAATGGCAGGAACTGATAAAATAAAAGAAAATTTCACTGCAAATTCACGGCTGTATCCGGCAAGTCTTGCACCCACAATGGTGGAGCCGGAACGGCTGATGCCGGGCAGAATCGCCACCGCTTGAAAAAGACCTACCAAAAGTGCGGAGGGAAGGGAAGCGGAGGCCATGGTTTTGTGGCTGCCTACAATTCGATCGGAAAGCCATAGGAGCAGTGCAGTTACAAATAGAGCAATCCCCACGCAGAAAAGGGGCAGCGTGCTGATGGCATCCTTTACAATCACGCCGGCAAATGCCGCCGGCACAGAGCCGAGCAGTACCATAAGCACGAAGCGGCGATAGGGTGTGGAAAAATCCGGCTTTCCCCGAACAAGGTCCCAAAGCATACAGAAAAACTCCCGCACAAGTGCCCAGATGTCTTTATAGTATACCATAAACACGGCAACGAGGGTGCCGACATGGAGCAGAATATCCATCGTAAGCGAGACGGAAAAAGTTTCCGTGCCCAGAATACGCTTAAAAATGGCAAGATGACCGGAACTGGAAACGGGCAAGAACTCCGTCAGCCCCTGCACAAGTCCTAAAATTGCAGATTGAAGATAAGCCAATGGAAAGCCTCCTTACAGCCTAAAAGCCTAAAAATTTTCATACATATATAAGTATAGCATACTTTGGAAGAAAATGCCAGACTTTTTTTAGAAAAGGGGAAATGTATGCAGAAAAGATTGCATTTTCCGGTCTTTTATGGTACACTGAAAAAAAGGAGCTGTGAACATGGAACAAAAAAGCACACGCATCGGCTGGATTGATGAGCTGCGGGGTCTTGCAGTCGTTGCAATGATTCTTTACCATATCGCTTTTAACCTAAGCGACTTTTTACATCTGCCCTTTCCTTGGCTGGAAACGGTGATGGAAAGCCGGTTTCTTGGTGTTTTACATACCATTTTTGTAGCCGTTTTTCTGGGGCTTTCCGGCATATGCTCCCATATGACACGCCGCCCGTGGGGACGGGTGGGACGTGTGCTTTTTGGTGCCGTGGCGGTCACGGCGGTCACCTATGCGGTTTTCCCTGCCCAGACAATTTGGTTTGGGGTTTTGCACTGTCTGGCTGTCTGTATGGCGTTAGAGGTGCCGGGAAGACGGCTGACCGAAAAAATCCCCCCGGTTTGGGGATTGGTGCTGTCCGTTATTTTGTATGCGATAACTTACCGCATTTCCGACGGCTTTCTTCTGCACCATTCCCTGCCTGCCGCATGGTACAGCGGTGGGGTGCTGACGGCCGTGGGCTTTCCGAGCCCCGCCTTCCAGAGCCTTGATTATGTACCGCTTCTGCCCCATATTTTCCTGTTTGCCGCCGGTGTTTTCATCGGACGGCTCCCACTGCCGAGGGGTAGGATACATTGCCGTTTTCTGGCATTTTGTGGTCGGCACAGCTTAGCAATCTATCTTTTGCATCAGCCGATTATTTTCGGTATATTTTTCCTGTTTGAAACACTTATGAAGGGGTGAGGGTATGAATTGGTATCGCATAAAAACCGTACTCATTTTTTTGTTTGCCGCCATCAATATTTTTCTGGCGGTCATGCTGGGAATCGATGCCTTTTCCGGATCCCGTGCCATACGGGAGAGGGTGGACGGCGCGGTGGCCATTTTGGAGCAAAACGGCGTAACTGTCTCTGCCAAGGTACCCTATAAAACCCCCCGTATGGGAACGCTGACGCTGGAAAACCCTAAAGCAAATCCGGACGAGTTTGCCGCCCGGCTTCTTGGGGGGACGGCGGCACGGTTCGGCACTGTCTGGCGACGGGACGGAAAAAGTGTCACCTTCCCGCAAAAGGGATTTATCTATACCGGCACCGCGGAAGCAGTACCGGCTGACAAAAAAAGTGTAAAAGCGATGAAAAAGGCACTGGAAGACATGGGCTTTTCCATGGAGTATGCCGAGGGGACGGTGGAGGACGGCATTGTTCGGTTTGTACAGAAGGTGAACGGCCTACCCCTCTTCCAATACAGTCTCACGGTCTATCCGGCCGGTGACGGAACGGTCGCCCGTATGGAGGGCGTGTGGGCGGAAGTCGTAACAGCCGCCAAGGAACGCGGTGTGATTCGGGATGCCACGAGTGCGCTTCTTTCTTTCCTGCAGGAAACCGACGGGAATCATACCGTTACCCGTGTGGAAAACGGATATGCGGTTTTTCTGGCGGAGGAAGGGTATCATACGGCAGACGCTGTCCCCGTCTGGAAGGTGGAAACAGAGGACGGAACGGTGCGATTCTATGATGCTCGATAAGAATGTTTGTGCATTTTGACTAAAAAATGCAAAAAAAGATTGTCTAAAATAGGCATTCCGTATTTTTGTTTTTTATATTATAATATAAGGTATCGGGATAGAAAACGTACGACGCCCCCGGCGGCTGAAACGGAAACCCAGAACTTTTTATATATACGAGGAGGAAATGGTATGAACAAGTATGCAGTAGAAAAAATCAGGAACGTTGTGCTTTTAGGTCATGGTGGTGCAGGAAAGACGTCCTTTGCCGAAGCAATGGCATTTAATGCCGGAGCAACGGACAGACTGGGAAAGATTGTGGACGGTACAACACTGTCGGACTATGACCAGGAAGAGACCAAACGCTCTATTTCAATAAATACATCTATGGTGCCCTGCGAGTGGAACGGCACGAAAATCAATGTAATTGACACACCGGGATTTTTTGATTTCGTCGGTGAAGTGAAGGAAGGTATCCGTGTTGCCGGTGCCGCCATTATCCTTGTATCCGGTCGGAGCGGCGTAGCCGTCGGTGCGGAAAAGGCATGGGATTATACCCGCGAGGCCAGAATTCCTGCCGCATTCTTTGTAAACGAAATGGATGATGAAAACGCCAACTTTATGCGGACGATGCAGGAGCTGGACCAAACCTTCGGAAAATCCGTTGCACCGTTCCAGGTTCCCATTCGGGAAGACGGCAAGTTCATCGGGTATGTAGACGTTGTGAAAATGGTTCCCTACCGCTTTGACGGCACGAAGCGGATACAGATGGATGCCATTCCGGACAGCTGCACAGAAACACTGGAAGAAGCACGTCGCCTCCTGATTGAAGCAATCGCAGAAACCAGCGAAGAGCTGATGGAAAAATATTTTGAGGGCGAAGAGTTTACGGTAGAGGAAATCAGAACAGCGATTAAGGACGGCTTCAAAGCAGAAGAAATCGTCCCCGTATTCTGCGGCAGTGCCACAGCGAATATGGGCGTGATGAAGGTTATGGATGCGATTGCAGATTACTTCCCCAGCCCGCTGAACTTAAACGAAGTGATCGGCAAGGATAAAAACGGGGAAGACGTGGTGGTAAAACCCGACCCGAATGCACCGCTTTCCGCACTTGTTTTCAAGACGGTTGCTGACCAGTTCGTAGGAAAGATTTCTATTTTCCGTGTGTATTCCGGTACACTGAAGGCAGACAGCACCGTGCTGAATGCACAGACGGGTTCGCAGGAAAAAATCGGTAAGCTGTATGTACTTCGCGGCAAAAAGCAGATTGAGGTGGATTCCATTACCGCAGGCGATATCGGTGCCGTAACAAAGCTGACTGCCACCCAGACGGGGCAGACGCTTTGTTCGCCCACTAATCCCATCACACTCGAAGGCATTAACTTCCCCAAGCCCAACCTTTCTCTGGCTATTGTGCCTAAGGCAAAGGGTGATGAAGAAAAGATCGGTAGCGGTCTCCATAAACTGGAAGAAGAGGATCCCTGCTTCAAGGTAGCAATCAATACCGAAACCCGTCAGCAGGTTATCTCCGGTATCGGCGAACAGCATCTGGACGTTATCGTCAGCAAGCTGAAGACGAAGTTCGGCGTAGCCGTTGATTTGATAGAACCCCGTGTTCCTTACCGTGAAACCCTCCGCAAGAAGGTTAAGGTACAGGGTAGACATAAGAAACAGTCCGGCGGTCACGGTCAGTTCGGTGATGTCTGGATTGAATTTGAACCGGGCGATACAGATGATCTGATTTTTGAAACCAACATTTTCGGCGGTGCGGTTCCGAAGAACTTCTTCCCGGCTGTTGAAAAGGGTCTTCGTGAATGCATCCAGAAGGGCGTTCTGGCAGGCTACCCGGTTGTAGGTCTGAAAGCTACACTGGTGGATGGCTCCTACCATCCGGTTGACTCCTCTGAAATGGCATTTAAGGTTGCCGCTTCTCTGGCATATAAGGAAGGTCTGAAGCAGGCGGGCCCTGTTCTTCTCGAACCCTACGGCACACTGCAGGTCAGCGTTCCGGAAAGCTACATGGGCGATATCGTTGGTGATGCCAACAAACGCCGCGGCCGTATCTTAGGTATGGACCATGTGGGCAAGGGCATGGGTCTTGTGCAGGCAGAAGTGCCCATGAGCGAAATGCATAAGTATGCCACCGATCTTCGCTCCATGACACAGGGACGCGGTAGCTTCACTCTGGAATTTGTCCGCTACGAAGAAGCACCGGCAAACGTAGCACAGGCCATTATCGAAAAAGCCAAAGCAGAAGCCGAAGAAGAGAAATAAACAGAAATGAAAAAAAGCCGCACCAAGGAGTGCGGCTTTTTTGATGTTTTGAATCATCATTACATTACGTCTGCCAGTTCAATATACTGTGCCCCCACCTCGGCAATATGGTCTTTCCGTCCCTGGAGATTATCCCCAAGGAGCATTTCAAAGACCGCCGCTGTCTTTTCGACGTCCTCCGGCAGTACACGGATCAGACGGCGGGATTCAGGATTCATGGTGGTTTTGCTCATCATGTCCGGGTTGTTTTCGCCAAGACCTTTGGAACGCTGAATGGTGCACTTCGTATTGCCCAGCATTTCCAGAATCTGTGCCTTTTCCTGCTCGGTATAGGCAAAATACGTATCGGTTTTTGTTGTGATTTCAAAAAGCGGCGATTCGGCAATATATACCTTGCCTTCCCGGATGAGCGTGGGCGTCAGCCGGAAAATCATTGCCAGAATCTGGGTGCGGATATGATAACCGTCCACGTCCGCATCGGTACAGATAATAATTTTATCCCATCGGAGATTTTCCATATCAAAGGCATTAAAGTCCTTGGTTTTCACTTCGATTCCACAGCCCAAAACACGCATTAAATCCATAATGATGTCACTTTTGAAAATCCGGGGCAAATCGCATTTTAAAACGTTTAGAATTTTACCGCGGACAGGCATAATCGCCTGGAATTCTGCATTTCTTGCAAGCTTTACAGAGCCGAGAGCCGAGTCACCCTCCACGATGTACAGCTCACGCCGCTCCGTGTCCCTGGTTCTGCAATCCACAAATTTTTGGACCCGGTTTGTCACATCAATATTCTTTGCCAGCTTCTTTTTCAGATTGACACGGGTCTTTTCCGCTGTTTCCCGGCTACGCTTGTTCAGAAGAATCTGCTCAGAAATCTTCTCTGCCTCCACCCGGTTTTCAATAAAGTAAATTTCCAGCTTCTTGCGGAGGAACTCCGTCATCGCTTCGGCGATAAATTTATTAGTAATTGCCTTTTTCGTCTGGTTTTCGTAACTGGTCATGGTTGAGAAGGAATTCATGACAAGGCAAAGACTGTCCTGCACATCCGCAAAGGTAATCTTAGATTCTCCTTTTGTATACTTGTTCTGGGCACGGATATAGGCATCAATCGCGGAAACAAAGGCAGTCTTTACTGCCCGATCCGGTGAGCCGCCGTGCTCCAGAAAGCTGGAGTTATGGTAATATTCCAAAAGGGGCTCTGTGTTGTTGAAGCAAAATACCACCTGCATCCGTAATTTATAGTCAGGCATATCCTCCCGGTCACGGCCCATACATTCCGATTCGTACCGGGCAATACCGGTGAAAGCATCCTTGCCGCAGACCTCCATGAGGTAATCGGAGATACCGTTTTCATAAAAATAAACGTATTCCTCCATGCCCTCCGGGGTTTCGTTCTTCAGCTTGAAGGTGATACCTGCATTGACCACCGCCTGCTTTTTCATCACGCTCTGGAAATATTCCAGCGGAATATCGATATCGGTGAAAACGTCCAAATCCGGCCGCCATTTGATGGTGGTACCGGTATGACGGTAACGTACCTGCTCCTTATAAAGTCCGCCCTGGTTTTCGCCCTTCTCAAAGAAAAGCTGGTATCGGTAACCGTCACGCTGGACGGTAACCTCCATATATTCCGAGGCATACTGGGTGGCACAGCTTCCCAGACCGTTCAGACCCAGGCTGTATTCGTAATTTTGTCCGGCGTTGTTATTGTACTTGCCGCCGGCATACATTTCGCAGAAAACCAGCTCCCAGTTATATCGTTCTTCCTTCGGGTTATATTCCATCGGAATACCGCGACCCATGTCCTTGACCTCAATGGACTTGTCCCTAAACCGGGTCACCTCAATCACTTTTCCGAAGCCCTCTCGTGCTTCGTCGATGGAGTTTGACAGGATTTCAAAGACGGCATGTTGACAACCCTCGAGCCCGTCCGACCCGAAGATAACACCGGGACGCTTCCGTACCCGATCCGCTCCTTTTAGCGAGGATATACTTTCGTTTCCGTATTCTGTCATATATACCACCTCCTTATCTATTTATTATACTACATATTGTATGAAATGTCAAAAGAAATTTTTTTGATTGAAAACCCTTGACTTTCCCGGAGGATTGTGATAGAGTACAGACGAAATTCAGTTTATCATGCAGAGGAGGAAGCCATGCGTATCAGAGTCCCCGATGCGAATCTTTTAGAGGGTCCGCTACTGAAAAATATACTGCTTTTTGCCATTCCCATCATGTTCAGCAGTATCCTGCAGCTTTTATTTAATGCGGCAGACATCATTGTGGTAGGGCAGTTTGCGGGAGAGATGGAGCTTGCAGCGGTAGGCTCTTCCGGCTCTATTGTCAATCTGGTCGTGAATCTCTGCATCGGATTCAGCGTGGGTACCAATGTTTTGGTGGCACGGTATATCGGTGCGAAAGACAATGCGGCCATCACACGGACAGTACACAGTGCCGTGCTGCTGAGTGTATTACTCGGTCTCGTGGGCGGGCTGCTTTTGTTTTTGTTTTCCGGTACATTTTTACGGCTCATGGATTCCCCGGCGGATATTCTGCCCAGTGCGGCTGCATATTTGAAAGCATACGCCGTTGGCGTGCCGGCAAGTATTATTTATAACTTCGGAACCGCGATTCTCCGCGCCCGGGGCGATACGGTGCGGCCGCTGTATTTTCTTGTAATTGCCGGCATAGTAAACGTATGCCTTAACCTGCTTTTTGTACTTGTATTCCATATGGGTGCCGTCGGAGTAGGGATTGCCACGGCGGCAGCACAGTATGTTTCCGCTGTACTGGTCATTTTTTGCCTTCTGCATGAGATTGGGCCCACAAAGCTGTATATAAACCGTCTTCGTTTGCATAAAAAAGAGGCACTTTCCATTATTACCATCGGTTTTCCCGCCAGCCTGCAAGGTTCATTTTTCTCCATTTCCAATATGATTATCCAATCTTCCGTCAACTCGTTCGGTGCCGTTGTGGTGGCAGGAAATGCGGCGGCGGCGAACGTGGAGGGTTTTGTGTATGTCGCGATGAATGCGGTATACCAGACGATGCTGACCCTCGCAGGACAGAACATGGGTGCACGGCAATTTAAGCGGATTGACAAAGGACTGGGCGTGTCCTGTTTAACGGTATCGGCAATCGGCATACTTTTGGGCGTTTTAGTGGTGCTGTTTGATAACCAGCTGCTTTCGATTTATTCGTCTGACCCCGAGGTTATTTTCTGGGGCTGTAAGCGATTTTTGTTCCTGGCGTTGCCCTATTTCATCTGTGGAATTATGGAAACGCTTTTGGGTGCGGTCCGGGGACTGGGGTATTCGTTTATTCCGATGTGTGTTTCCCTGATGGGTGCGTGCGTCTTCCGGATTGTCTGGATTTATACGATTTTCCAGCAATATCGCACGATAGAATCTTTGTTTATTTCCTATGTAATCAGCTGGATACTGACGGCAGCGGCACATTTGATTACGTACTTGATCGTTCGGAAAAAGGTTCGTACACAATATGACGAAACTGTTTTAGCAGTTTCGTAGAATACAGAAATGGGCGGACGTTCTGTTTGCCCATTTCTTATATTTCATATGCAATTGTCAAAAAAAGGAAACTGACGGATAAAACGGCGGTTTTGAATTGACAAAATTTTATACGCATAACCTCGCTGAAAAGACCGCAAAATAAATGCGAGGTGAGAGGAAAAATGCGTGTATACAAAAAAATATGGAAAGCCTTTGCCCTATGCAGTCTGCTGTTTTTAGCAGTGCAGTGCGGCTGCCTTTCCGTCATACCTTCCGAGCTTGTCATGCTACGGGGCGAGCCCCATTCCTTGCCGGCCTTTGTTGCACCCACTGCGGCGAAGGACGGCTTTTTGCTGAATAAAGAAGGGGAAAAGCTGGAAATTACCCCCACGGAAACCGGCTCTTTTACATGGGATTTTTCGGCACTGGGTCTTGTAACGAAAACCGCAACAGTCAATGTGGTAGAACCGCGTGAGGTATACCTCGGCGGCGAGGCCGTGGGAATCAAAATGTATATGCAGGGGGTTTTGGTGGTGGGACTTTCGGAAATTCCCGGCACAGGCCGAACACCGGGGCAGGAAGCCGGTATCCGGGAAGGTGACCGCATTCTCACTGTAAACGGTGAACCCCTTTCCGGTAGCGATGCCCTGGATGCGGCGGTGCAGGAAAGTGGCGGTATGGCCCTTTCACTGACGGTAGCGAGGGATGCGGAAATCTTTGAAGCCACCATATCGCCCGTGTACTATACTGACGGCGAAAGCTATAAGCTGGGGCTTTGGGTGAAGGAAAGTGCGGCAGGAATCGGGACAATCACCTTTGTTATACCGGAAAACGGCCAGTATGCCGCCCTCGGACACGCCATTGAGGATGCAGATACAGGGAAAAAGGTGTCTACCGCAAGTGGTAGCATAACCGATTGCGAAATTGTCCATATTGAAAAAGGAGAGAACGGGGCACCAGGTGCTGTTCGGGGCGTATTCGGCGACGACTTGGGTAGCATTGAAAAGAACATGGAGATGGGTCTTTACGGCACACTGCAAGCACCTGAAAACGATGGCATACGTCTGCCCGTGGCGGTCAGCTCCCAGGTGCAACGTGGCACGGCAGTTCTTTATAGCGATATCGCCGGCGGCACACCGGAAGGCTATACTGTGGAAATTGAACGGATTTTGCATAAAGATAATCCCGGCACGAAAAGTATGGTCCTCCGGGTGACAGATGAACGCCTTCTTCGCCTGACCGGCGGGATCATACAAGGGATGAGCGGTAGCCCTTTAGAGCAAAACGGAAAACTTATAGGGGCGGTAACACACGTTTTTGTAAATGACCCTACACGCGGATATGGGATATTTATTGAGAATATGTTAACAGAAATTAATAAGTAAAAACTGCGATTAACCGGGTGCCGAAATAGCGTCCGGTTAATTTTTTGTTGACGTTAAAGAGAATACAGTATAAAATTAGGCAATATTATGGTTGCAAAAAAAGTGACAAAAATGGCACGTCCCCTCTGTCATCGTCCCCTCTGTCATTGAGAATATGTTGGCAGAAGTTAGAAAATAAGCAATAACCGCTCGCTTATAAAAAATAAGCAAGCGGTTATTTTAAATATTTCTGTATTTTGATGGGTTAATACCAAAATGTTTTTTAAAACACTTTGAAAAATGAGCAGGGTCACAAAAGCCGCAACTGGTTGCAATTTCCTCACAGGATAGCGTTGTGTTTTCAAGAAGCATTGCCGCATTTGTAAGACGGACTTTGATTATATACTGATGAACAGACATTCCGGTAAGCCGTATTACCAGAGAATTTATATAGTTTGGATGATAACAAAAATGACTTCCTATTGAAAGGTTGGTAATATTTTTGCTAAAATTTTCATGTATGTAAGAAAGGATTGAGCTTTCGGTAACAACAATGCCAATCTCATAAAACCGCATACTCTCTGCGATAATTTGAGCGAGGATATGTCCGCATCTGCTTTCATAATACAGTAGCTGTTGCATATATTCACGAACAATTACCGCCAGAGATTTTTGAATGTGTGGGATTTTCTTTATATACAATACTTCCGAAAGGACATGTGTGTCATCAAAAACATTATAGTCAATAAGCATTTCCTTTTTAAAGCTACTTTCTTCAACCGGAATTACGGGAGTGTTATAACAGGCTGTATTGTGAGTAAAGTCAAAATTTATCGCCACAAAATTTACAGAAATTTCGGGAGTGTAAATTCTGTACGGTATCCCTGAATTTATTATTATAAGTGAACCGGGTTCCATTTCATATTCACAATTTTTTACCTTTATTTTACCATAACCGTCCAATACATAAAAAAGTCTTGCGTCAAGAGCAACAACGGTATCAAACACAGAGTCTTTAGTTAAATTAAGATATCTTGCGTATCTGATATATGGATTGATTTCTGAAAAAAGCATATTGCAACACCTCGCAATTATCTTTATTTTATACAAATTTAAGTTTGTTTTATATATTGATTTTAACACAGACAAATGTTAAAATCAATACAAAATTGTAATAAAGGCGGATAAAAAATGATAGAAAGAAAAAATAAAAGATATGCAAAAATTGGTCTTTTTGCGGTAGCCCACAATACATATTTTTCGCAGTTTGATGGTCTTTATGATAATATAATGGGTTATCATAATGATTTTTGCAAAATGACTAAAGAAAATAATGTTGAAATTATTGATTTTGGCATGATTGATTCAAGTGAGAAAGCTTACGAGGTAGTGCCGAAGATTTTGGCTGAAAATGTTGATGTTCTTTTTTGTAATATGGTTACATATGCAACATCATCTGTTTTTGTACCAATCATTAAAGAAGTTAATAAACCTATGGTTTTAATAGCTCTTCAACCCAGAGCTGCTCTTGATTATACAAAAGCAAGTACATTTATGCAACTTGAAAATGATAATATTTGTTCGGTACCTGAATTTACGGGTGTTGCAATAAGAATGGGTAAAAAAATCAGCGATGTAATTATTGGCTGTCTTTATGATGATCAGGATGCAGAAAAAGAAGTTTCAAAATGGTGCGATATTGCAAAAGTCCTTCATGACCTTAAGGGAGCAAGAATGGGGCTTATGGGACACACTATGGAAGCTATGTATGATATGCATGCTGATCCGACTGCAATAGCTTCTGCTTTTGGACTTCATGTTCCGCTTTTGGAAGTTGATGATGTTATAGAGGTATATAATACAGTAACTGAAGATGAAATTCAGGCGAAAATAAGGGTTATTGATGAAGAATTCGATATGCCTGAGCCAAAGTCAGATCCGGTAACATCAAAACTTACAGATGAAGATAAATATCAGGCTGCCAAATCCGCAGTAGCACTTGATAAGTTTGTAGAAAAATATAATCTTACAGGTCTTGCATATTATTATGAAGGCGGAGCGGACACCTTACATCGTAAGGTTGCAACAACATTTATCGTTGGCAATTCGATCCTTAATGCACAGGGAATACCTATGTGTGGTGAATATGATATTAAGACTTGTATTGCTATGCTTATCATGGATAGACTTGATATTGGCGGAAGCTTTGCAGAATTCCATCCGTTTGACTTTTCGGAAGATTTTATTCTTGTAGGGCATGACGGCCCGCATCACTTGAGAATTGCTGAAGATAAACCTGTTCTCAGAAGTCTTAAAAAGTATCATGGTAAGCCGGGGCATGGTGCGTCTGTTGAATTTAAGCTTAAAGAAGGTCCTATTACTATGCTTGGTATTACTCAGAATTCTGAGGGTAAATTTAAATTTGTCATAGGAGAAGGAATTTCTAAGAAAGGTCCGATTCCACTAACAGGAAATACTAATACAAGAGGTTTCTTTGAACCTACAACAAAAGAGTTTGTTAAAAAATGGGTTATGGAAGGTCCTACACACCATTATGCACTTGGTATAGGTCATCATGCAGATAGCATTGCAAAAATTGCAGAAATTCTCGGCATTGAATATATAATAGTACGGTAGTGTTTTCAGCGCATGAGTTATCAAAGAACAGATTGAGGTGATATAAATGATAAAATATAAGGAAAAGTCAGTTTTTGAGGGGGATATATCTTTGGGTAATCCCTGCCGTAAAGAGTACCTTGACTCAATAAACAGATTTATTGAGAAAAAATATGACGAGAGCTTTGCAGTTCGTAATGAGTTTATGGAAAGAATAACATCAAAACAAGAGGAATACAGGAAAGAATTTATTAAAATGATAGGTCAGCCTGTTTATAATTATCCAGATTACATTCCTGATGCAAGAACGGAATTTGTCGGGAAGGATGACTTTTGTGCCATCTATCGTTTGCAAATAGAAGTCATGTCTGATTTTTGGTTTTACGGAATTCTTATGGTGCCGCACGGAGCAAAAAATGCACCTTTGGTCATCGCGCAGCATGGCGGCGGAAGTACGCCAGAGATATGCAGTGAATTTCTTGGAAAGAGTAATTACAACTTTTTCACAAAAAGAGCTTTGGGAAAAGGCATGGTTGTGTTTGCACCTCAACTTTTATTGTGGGACTTTAAAATGGATACAGGCGAAGAAAAAACAAATATAGACATCAAATATAACCGTGGAGAAATAGATAGCAAGCTTAAACACCTTAGTCTTAGTATCACGGGACTGGAAGTGTTTTGTATCAGAAGAGCTATAGACTACATTCATTCTCTGGATTATATTGACAAAAAACGCACAGGAATGATGGGTCTTTCTTATGGCGGATATTTTTCTCTTTACACGGCTGCTACAGACAAACGAATCAAGTCAATATATGCAGCGGCATTTTTTAATGACAGAACAAAAATTGCTTTTGGGGACTGGAAATACAAAAATGCTGTAAACACCTTTGGTGACGCAGAAATAGCTGCACTTTGTGCCCCAAGAAGACTTCAGCTTGATGTAGGGAAATCGGATCCTGTTTTTGATTATACTCATGCTGTGGCAGAAGGAAAAAGAGCTTCAAAATACTATGAAAAATTTAATCAAGTGGAAAATTTCTGCTTTAATCTATGGAATGGTGGACATCGTTTTGACGAAAGCGAAAAAGGTTTTGATTTCTTTTTTGACGGAATTTAAAAGGAAAGGTGATTAATTATGTATAACATTAAACTAAACTCTTACACTCCACAGCCAAATCCGGCTACAAGCGACAGAATTGTTGCTGCTCACTACTATCCAGCGTGGAAAAAAGGCGCTGCAGGTCTTCACGAAGGCTTTGACGATCTGGCAGAAGATTTTCCTGATAGAACACCTCTTATGGGATATTACGATGAAGAAAATCCCGAGGTTTGTGATTGGGAAATTAAATGGGCGGTAGAACATGGCATAAACTGTTTTATCTATTGTTGGTACAGAATGCCGGAAAATGTCGGTAAACCTGTCACTGTAAAGGATTTGCGTTGCGGGCATGGGCTGCACGAAGCGCTCTTTAATGCTAAATTTCAAAAATTTATGAAGTTTGCGATTATGTTTGAGGCAGATCCTCGATGGGGTGGAACAGATGAAACTGATATTGTTGAAAATCTGATGCCTTTCTGGATGGAAAATTATTTTAAAAGAGAAAACTACCTTATTATTGATAACAAACCTGTAATTTTTGTTTATCAGCAGCGAAGACTTGAAAATGAGTGTTTTAAAAGCGTGCAAAGTCAAAGAGAAAGCTTTGACGCCTGCAGGGAATATGCGAAAAGATTTGGCTTCGATGGTCTTATTTTTGCAGTGTGCAATGCAGGAGCTGATAAAAAAGCACATGACGAGCTTATGGAGAGAGGTTATGATTTCCGATTTGGTTACAATTCAGGATACAATTCTCCGTGTGATTTTTATTCGGATGAAGACGCTATCATTAATGGGCAGTGTAAAATATTTCAAAACAATCTTTCGATAGACAACACCGCATTTATCCCGACTCCAGCTTGTTTTCAGGATCCAACTCCAAGATTTACTAAGCGTTGGAATGATTTAGGCTACCGCTACCGACAATGGAGTAATATCTGGTATCTTTCGCCTGAAAAATACAAAGAGCTTTTGAAAAAATTAAAGGAAATTACCGATACTTTGCCCGAAGATGCATGGGCAAGAAAAATTATGATGATTGACAACTGGAATGAATGGGATGAGGGACATTTCGTTGCCCCCAGTCATAAATTCGGCTTCAAATATTTACAAGCAATCAGGGAAGTATTGACAGAATGTAATAATCTGCCGGACTATATTCTTCCGCACGACCAAGGCTTTGACGGCTATAACAAATCGTGGAAAACTCCTGATTTTTCCGATGTGTGCGAGAAAAAATTAAAAGAAAAAATAATAAAAATCAATAAAAATATTGCCACTTATTGACAACAGCCGTGTCGGGTTCAGCCATCTTGCAAAATGGACGAGCCATTTGGGGAAGCCATTTGAGCCATTTGGGGACGTACATTTTTTGGTAGCATTTAGTTGAAAGATAAATAGAAATATGGTATACTTTGTTTGAGAGGTGATAGCATGAGTAGACTTGCAAGGACTATCAGCGAAAGTGGAGTGTACCATATTTTATTTCGTGGAG
>SVJY01000044.1 GCA_015068765.1 Oscillospiraceae bacterium | reverse complement strand
ATCCATGCTGTTTTCCGTAATAATCGGACGAATGATAATATCATGTACGTTTTTCATATTATGCGTAAACCTCCTCCAGTTTTTCTACGGCGTTTTTCGCAATAATAAGCTTTCCGTGATTGAGAATATCATACACATTCAGCATACCTACATACGAAACGTCTACACCGTAAATATTTCTCGCCGATAAATAGAGGTTGTCATTCTTGTCGCATGTTACTAAGAGTGCCTTGCCTTCTACGCCAAGATTCTGCATCATCTTTGTAACCTGCTTTGTCTTAATGTCCTCCAGCTCCAGTGATTCCATTACCATAATTTCGTTTTCCAGAACCTTAGAGCTGAGAGCAGAACGCATTGCAACGTCCTTCACCTTTTTATTGATAGAGAATCTGTATTCTCTGGGCTTCGGCGCAAAAATAATACCGCCTTTAATCCACTGTGCCGCTCTGGTGCTACCCTGTCTTGCGCGACCTGTTCCTTTCTGTCTGAAAGGCTTGGCACCGCCACCGGATACTTCGGAGCGTGTCTTTGCACTCTGTGTTCCCTGTCTCTGGTTTGCCAGATAGTTCACAACTACACTGTGCAGAACAGTTTTATTTACTTCCTGACCGAAGACAGCCTCGGACAAATCCATTGTGCCGACCTTGCTGCCGTCCATCTTATATACATCTGTTTTAGGCATCTCAAATCCTCCTTCCCTGGTAATTCTTTATTTTTTAACTGTGTCTTTAACCGTTACAACGCCACCGCGGGGGCCGGGTATTGCACCCTTAACGAGGAGAAGGTTTCTTTCTGTATCTACCTTCACAACGTCCAGGTTCTGAACCGTTACACGGTCAACACCCATGTGTCCGGGGAGCTTCTTGCCCTTCATAACCTTGGAAGGTGTGGAGCAAGCACCCATGGAACCGGGGCCACGATGATACTTGGAGCCGTGTGCCATAGGACCACGGTGTGTGCCGAAGCGCTTAACAGTACCAGCATACCCTTTACCCTTGGAAACGCCTGTCACATCGACCTTATCGCCTTCTGCGAAGATATCGACGCTGACTACATCACCGGGGTTCATGTCCTTTGCTCCTGCCAAGCGGAATTCGCGAAGTACACGTGCCACTGCAACACCAGCCTTGTCAAAATGTCCCTTTTCAGGTTTCGTAACCTTCTTTTCTTTCTTTACACCGAAGCCAAGCTGTACTGCTTCATAACCGTCTGTTTCAACCGTCTTCTTCTGTACAACTGCACAGGGGCCGGCTTCGATAACCGTCACAGGCACCAGACGACCTTCGGGTGTGAAGAACTGTGTCATACCCAGCTTCTTACCAATAATTGCCTTGTTCATGTTTTTTCCTCCTTATGGTTATTGGTTGACAATTTCTGCCAACATTGACCTACCGTGCTTCCTTGCCGACAAGCTTGATTTCAATGCTTACGCCGGCGGGCACTTCCAGACGTCCCAGTGCTTCCACAGTTTTGTTTGTGGGGTACAGGATGTCGATCAGTCTCTTATGCGTACGCATTTCAAACTGTTCGCGGGAATCCTTGTACTTATGCACTGCACGAAGAATGGTGATGATTTCCTTCTCCGTGGGGAGCGGTACCGGACCGGATACTGTAGAACCAGTGCGCTTTGCGGTTTCTACAATCTTTTCCGCCGCCTGATCGATGAGTGCGTGCTCATACGCCTTCAGACGAATCCTGATTTTCTGTTTTGCTGCCATAATCTCGCCTCCTAAATTTAATTGTTGTTGCCACTTTACCGTGCAACGTTTTGCCGCAATTCCATGCCGACGAGAAGAACCGTACACTTTGCCGTGCGTATCATGCTTTTACAAACATAAACCCGGACATACTTCTATCCGGGCACAAATAAGCACAAAAGGACCGTAAGGGTATCCTTCCTATACTTAGTGTACAGTGACTGTCGCCCAATTTCAAGAATCGGACATTCTCCACGGAAAAACCCGGGTCACGCCCGGCAACCTCCCGTTTCATCGTATGCCATGTCACAGCACGAGATACTATATCATATTTTTGATAGAAATGCAAGCTTTTTTTGAAAAAAATTTAAAAATTTTTAAAATATAGAAGAAAATGCCGGAAAACAAGGCTTTTTCATCTTTTTTTCGCTACCGGGAATACACATTTCTTCCTGTGGAAGAAAAAGAGGGCGGCTGTTCATGCTACCCCCTCATACCAATTCTTTCCTATATAATATTATAGTATATAGACGTTCACTGTTCTCTTGCCGAAGTTACGCACTTCCTGCCTTGTATTAAAGAACAGATCCACACAGTTTCCGTAAATGCCGCTACCGGTGTCACCTGCCACACAGTATCCGTATGCCCAGGACCCGTCAACCGCTTCCACGTACAGTCTTGTCCCCAGCGGGATCACAGAGGGATCCACTGCAATAACGCCCGGGCCCGCCTTCATGCCGCTGGCCGTGATGCCGTAATACGGATCACCCGGATTTTTCCCGCAACTCTCATAGGACAAATCGTATGCCGTTGCTGTACATACAATCTTATTTCTATAAGTAAAGTTTTCTCCCTTTGCCGTGCTGGCCGTACCGCCGCCGGAGAAAGAGCTGCCGGAAGAGCTACTGGATGCGGTTGTCTTTTTCGCCGCCGTACCCTTTTCAATAATTTTATTCACCGGCTCCCTGGTTACTTCTGATCCGATTTTCTCCTTAGAAACCTCTACCCCATCGTGGAACACAACGGTATAGGTATCTGTCTGTAGACCGTTTTTACCCTGCTGAGCAATCCGGGTTGTACCCTTTGTCAGTGCACTGGTGGATTTCTCTTCGATATGGTAGCCTATGCTCACAATGTCCGTAACTGTTTTTGTCGTCACACGCACAAGCCGCACTGTCATTCCGTCCGACAAAGCTGTGTCTTGTGGCGGCTCCGTAAAATCCTGTGCCCCCACTGTAACCCCAATGCCTTCCAGCATACCTGACACAGTATATGCATGGGTATTTACGGTCAGCGTCCCGCCGTCACCGAAATACTCTATCTGCTTGTTTCGCAGTACGGTAATTTCCATGCCGTGGGTTACCGGCGTTTCCGGTGCAGGCGTAACAGCGTCCAGCTCTCGGCAGAAAATTCCCTGCTCCGAAAGCACTTCGCCTACCGTTTTGGACAGTGTGTATATTTCGCGGCCTTCTACCCCATCTTTTAAAAAGAGTGGCGTTGCACGGGTGATACGGATTTCCATGTTCGGTGTGATTGCCGCATCCGCCGATGGATTTACAGCGTCAAATTCTCCCGGGATGATTTCCGCTTCTTCCAATACTTCTCCGACTGTCCGTTTACTTGTTTTCAAGGTTGTTACAGCTTCACCGTCATAAATGTAAACTTCTTCTCCTGAAACTGCGGCGCAAACAACAAGTGCGACCGCTGCAAGAACTACCACAGCGACTGCAGGTATCACATATCTGCGTAATTTTCGCTTCAGTAATTCTCCGTTTTTGAACATCAGAATCACTCCTTCGTTTTTCTATTTTACTATAAATTCTACGCCTTGTCAAACCAATTTATACAATTTTTTCAAATATATTCCATCTATGGAAGAAATATGGGAATTTCTATTTTTTCTAAAAATAATGAAAAACCCCGTTTTTTCGGGCTTTTTAAATATTGAATAAGTTTTAAAAAAATATTACGATTTTTTAAAAAATTTTTTCCAAAAAACAGAAAAAAGCGGTTTTTTCGTGAAAAACCGCCCCAGCGTGTCGATAAAGACGACACGCTGGCAGATATCGAAAAACGAAGGTATATTTTACGAAATCGTTTTCGTCGGCGTACGATGGTACGTCAGAGAACGGTTTCGCAAAAAGCAAGAAAAACGGGGATTCTCGATGAATCTCCGTTTTTAAAATTTAAAATACTTAAGATTTATAATTGAATAAAAAGTGTTTATAAAAATATTCTTGCGGTAGAGCAAGTTTTTCGACAGTCTGAAGCGGTTTTTTCGTGAAAAACCGCTTTTTTTATAGGGGAAATTACAGTGTAAAAGCCTCCGGCAAAAGGAGGGATAATTTCTGTACGGCGTCGGGTGTTATCACATCCATATCCCCGAACTCAAAAAGCGTCTGTCGGCAGATGCCGCAGGGTATATGGGTAACTGCCACCGCTCGGAATTTTCGTACCCCTTTGGATACGGCGGTATACAGTGCCACTCGCTCTGCACATACGGTTGCACCGTAGGATGCATTCTCAATATTACAGCCGGTAAAAATACTGCCGTCCTCTCCTAAAATTGCCGCACCGACCCGAAGTCCCGAATAAGGTGCGTATGCATTCTCTGCGGCTTCTTTTGCCATTTCCAGCAGTTTAGTATACATGATTACCCCCGTAAAAGCTTCAGCTTCGTCAAAATTTTTTCTTCCATCACTCGCATTTTCACTCTATCCTCTTCCTCTATATGGTCGTACCCATACAGATGCAACATAGAATGCACCGTGAGAAACCCTATCTCCCGTGCCGGGCTATGCCCGTATTCCTCTGCCTGCTCGTATGCTTTTTCTAAGGACAGCACAATGTCGCCGATTATTTTTTCGCCGTCCTCCATGGGGAAAGAGAGAACATCCGTCGCTTTATCGATCCCACGCCATTGTTCGTTCAACTCTTTTATGGCAGCATTATCACAAACCAGAACCGATACGGCATGGTGACCCTTCTGCCCTAACATCCGAAAGGCACCCCGTGCACTGCGGCGAATAGTACGTCGCACGGAAAACGTTAAGGGACATACCGTTTGTTCATTTCGTAGCCAAATTGTAAGCATGTTAGTTCTCCTTTGCAGTATTGCCGTCCGGATATTGAATACGGCTATGGAAGTAACCGCAGAATACATGCACAAAAGCAGATTCTACCGTCTCTATATCCCGAAGCGTCAGACCGCTTTCTCCAAGCAGGCCTTCATTCAGCTTACCGCGTAATATCTTCTGGACCATATCCCGTATGGCAGGCTCGTCCTTTTTCTCCATCGAACGGACCGCCGCTTCCACCGAGTCCGCCAGCATAACAATAGCTTCCTCTCTCGTTTGCGGACGGGGATTTGTATAACGAAACTTTGCTTCCTCCGCCACCCCGTCGTTTTCAATTTGTTCCTTATGATAAAAGAAAGAAACCAAGCTGTTCCCATGATGGGAAGCAATGATATTTCGGATGGCACCGGGCAAGCGGTGATGCCGTGCCAGCTCTGTGCCGTCCTTTACATGGGAAATAATTATGGAGGCACTTAGCTGCGGGCTCATTTTGTCATGCGGATTTTCAGCGTATTGGTTTTCCTTAAAATACTGCGGTCTTCGTAGTTTCCCCACATCGTGGTAATAGGCACCCGTCCTTGCCAGCAGTGCATTTCCGCCCACAGCCTCGCAGGCCACTTCCGCCAGATTCCCCACCATCAGACTGTGATGATATGTGCCGGGCGCTTCCGTCAGAAGCCGTTTCAATAGCGGCTGGTCGGGGTTGGCAAGTTCCAGAAGCTTGAAGGGCGTCGTCACATCAAAGGCATACTCCCAGAAGGGCAATGTACCGATAATCAACACAGAGCTGATTGTCCCAGCACCAAACCCATATAGACCACGCAGAAGAGCGTTGCGGATTTCCAAGCCCTCCAAAACGCCCACCGCAAAGTAAAGACAAAACTGACATACAATTTGTATAACTGCCGAATACACCAGTGTGTGCCGTAGCCCTTGGCGGGTGAAAACAAAGGCGGAAAGCGTACCGGACAGCACAAGACAGGCAAGGCAATACACATCCCCGTCAAAAATCAGCACAGAAAGAATGGATATCACTGCGTTATATGTAATGGCAAAGCGGATATCCAATAATATCGCAATCAGTGCCGTTCCTGCAATAATCGGCAAAAGATAAGGGCTGACGGATTTAGCAACACCGGCAGAACTGAGCAGCATTGTCAGTGCAAAAATAATGGCGATCATCAGAAGCAGCCCGTCATTCTTGAGGCACTCGTGGGCGTAACGCCGCATATAGAGATATAAAACGCCGTAGGCAGTCAACAAAAGGAACACCGTACCGATAATCCCCAGAATGTTCGTTTCTGTCTTACCGGATTCCACCATCCCCAGCTCCGACAGCACCTCATACTGTGCCTGCGTCACCACATCGCCCTTCCGCACAATAATCTGGCCAGGCTTATAGGTAATGTCCTCCACGCTTTGACGGATTGTCTGCCGTGCTTCCTCTGTTTTTTCCGGACTGAAAATCTTGTTTGTCCGCAACGTATGCTCCAGAATATACATGCCATCGTCTACATACCCGGTTTTCTCCTGCAGAAGGAGTCGGGCCTCCTCCAGTGCTACCGTCTTGTCAGCAATTCCGTTTTCCAACAATGTCGCCTGTATCGCCTGCAGGGCGGCAGACAGCGTCGTATAGTCTGACGCACTCATGCGGAGAATCGCTTCCATATTGATATCCTCGTACTGGGTCTTTTGCAAAATGGGTGGAAGCTCTCTTTGCTTTTCCGCAAAAGAAAGTGCGTTTTTCAGGGCGTCTGTTGCTTCCTGGGTCAGATCCGGGGAAACCTCAAATTTATCCTGCAAATCTGCTTCCGCTTCGGTACGCCGCTTCTCGGTCGTTACCTTATCCACAATCTCTCGCGGTGCGTATATATCTGCCGGCGATGTGCGTCCGGCTTCAATATTATACTGGACGGGACGAAGCCCTGTTAACATCATCAAAAATGTAACGATAAAAGAAATTGCGATTATGATAATTTTTTTCATTTGTATCGCCTCTACTTCCGTTTCGTCGTATTTTTCTCGTATGCGTCAATAATTTTCTGTACCAACGGATGCCGTACCACATCCTTCGCTGTCAAATATACAAATGATATCCCCTCAATATTTTTCAAAATAGAAATAACATCTCTAAGCCCGGACCGTTTTCCGTCCGGAAGGTCAATCTGGGTAATATCGCCGGTAATAATAGCTTTAGAACCAAAGCCGATACGCGTCAGAAACATTTTCATCTGTTCCGGCGTTGTGTTCTGTGCCTCGTCTAAAATGATAAAGGCATCGTCCAGCGTCCGCCCACGCATATAGGCAAGGGGTGCTACCTCGATAAGACCACGTTCAAAATATTTCAGGTAGCTTTCCGCTCCCAGCATATCGCTCAACGCATCATACAGGGGACGCAAATAGGGGTCCACCTTGTTTTGCAAATCACCGGGCAAAAATCCCAGCTTTTCTCCGGCTTCCACTGCCGGTCGTGTCAGAATAATGCGGCTGGCCTGTTTTTTTCGGAATGCATCCACCGCCAGTGCCACCGCCAGATACGTTTTGCCTGTGCCTGCCGGTCCGATACCAAAGGTTACGGTGCTGCTTTTAATACTGTCCACATATGACTTCTGCCCAAGCGTCTTTGCCTTGATCGGCTTCCCCTTCGATGTAATGCATACATAATTCTCGCCCAGGCTTGCCGCTGAAAAGAGAATTCCGTCCTCCGCCATCGTGATAGCATACCGTACATCCTGCTCGGAAAGTCCTTCCCCTTTTTCCAGAATGCCACGCAGGTTTTCAAAAACATAAATGGCTTTCTGGGTATTGGAATCCTCCCCCAGTACCTTAATGACACCTTCCCTGGTAATCAGCTGTACATCCAGCTCCTTTTCGATCAGCATGAGATTTTTATCAAATGCACCAAACAGCTCTGACTGGTTCCCGATGCCGTTAATATCAAAATATCGTTCCGTCATTTTCCGTTCCCTCCAGTATTTCACGGGTCTCGCCGATTTCCTCTAGGCATTCCGCCGTGCAGGTAACCGTGACTGTTCCGTCCCCGTTTAGTATGTGCGTATATTCTGTATTTATAATTTCTCCGTCCGCAGGCATTTCCATTTTCTCTAAAAGCGTGGGCCCGTAATAGCTTGCCGCTTCCTCCGGAGAAAGAATTTCGTACCGGACATTTGTGCTGTAAACTACGCTCTTTTCAAACGTGATAGGCAGATACAAATCACCCCAGAGCCTAAGTGGCGTGCTTTCCGTTTCCGTGCGGTACGTTTCAAAGGGTGCACCACTTCCATGCAGTGGCAACTTCCAGTTTCCGAAATAAAAGCTATAGCGGCTCTTTCTCTGTCCGTCATCCGTTTCCACCCGTTTTGCAAGGGGAAAGGTTCCGCTGCTTTTTTGCCATGTTTTTGCAAGGACAGTCCCCTCTGCATGAACAAGAAGTGTTCCGCCCTGCTTTGTTTCCACCGTTCCGCTTATCAAAAGCGTTCCTTTCTGTACCGGTTCTCCCTCCTGCACAAGCCTTTCGCCCCGGGTGGCCGTACAGTTGACGATTACACCGTCGCAATCTGCCACAATATTCGCCGGGCGGCTTAAGGGAACCATTTGGGGCACCGGCGTTTTTTCCCGTACATGGACAAACGCCCGTGTTCCCTTCACCTCTACCCAAAGCCATGAAAGCTCCGGCATTTCCCTGAGCATATCTGCCTGAATTTCGGATGCCTTTACTGTATATTTTAACACACCCACATCCAAACCGCAAGACTTAAGCGTATTTCTTATCAGATTTTTATCAATTTTTTCCGTGTCCTCAATTTCAATCGCCCAAACGAAAGAGGATAAAGCCATAATAATCAGGGCAAAAAGTAACATTCCGGCAAGGAACGCACCACGCCGTCTGTGCCGATGCAAAAAAAGCGGCAGCCCACGCCTTTTCAGAATCCGCACCCTGGTTTTCGTTTTCCGTGCCGCTTCCCGGATACGGAAAAAGCCGGAGACGCTCATATGCACCGTTGCCCTGTCTTCGCCCTCCTTCCGCAATCGCCACAAATATATGCCATGCCGCACGCAGAGGTTAATAAACCGTTCAATGTATGCTCCCTTCAGCTCCAGAAGCAGAAAACCGCGTAAATACTGTATAACCGTTAAAACCATGTGACTGCCCTCTATTCAAACTCTATTTTGTCGATGCTGCCCAAGATGGAAATATCCTCGTCGGTAATGGCCGAAATATCAAGCCCCGTCCCGGTAAGACACAGTACGCCCGCCCCGGTGTACAAACGGATTTTTTCTCTGGAAAGCTCTATGATCCCTTTATAGTTTTCCACAAATGCCTCTTTCCCTGCCAAGACGGTAATTTTCGGCACGGAAAGCACAATTTCCTTCGGTAGCTCTATCGCATCCACCACTTTTTCCGGTAACGTCTTTCGGTTTCGTTTTCGCATGAAATCATTCCTTTCGCCATATGTATATGAAGAATCAAGCGGAAAAAAAACAAATTTTGGGAGGACACGCCATGAAAAAAGCTATTGGCATCGGTGCCGCCTTCATTGCATTGGCACTTACAGTATACCCCGCCGTTTCTATTGCCGCCGCCAAAAACGCCCTTGCCCTCTGTGCAGGCACGCTGGTTCCCTCGTTGTTTCCTTTTTTTATTTGTGCAAATCTTCTGATCGCCAGTGGCATCACCGCCTCTGTCGGCCGTCTTTTTGAAGCCCCGTCCCGGTTTCTCTTTCATGTGGGAGGCGAAGGTGCTGTCGCCGCGTTGCTTGGCTTTATCAGCGGCTATCCTGCCGGTGCCGCCGTCACCTGTCGTCTGTATGCCGGCGGAAGTATTTCCCGTGCGGAAGCACATCGGCTTCTTGCTTTTACCAACAATGCCGGTCCGTTGTTTGTTATCGGGGCGGTGGGTACTGCTGTATACGGCCATCCGCCTATCGGGTATCTCCTGCTTGCCTCCCAGACCCTCGCCTCACTTGCCACCGGCTTCTGTATGCGTTTTTACGGTGCAAATACGCCGCATCCCCGTATAAACGCCCGCGGCACCGTCTCGGACCCGGTGGGCGAAGCCATACACACTGTACTCACCCTGTGCGGCTTTGTTGTCTTTTTCTCTGTAGTTACGGCATTTTTAGAGCATCTGGGCATTCTCCGGTGCATCCGCCGGCTTCTCTCGGCTTTGGGCATGGGCGAAAAAACCGCCGCTCTTTGTGTGGCAGGCACGCTGGAAATCAGTGCAATTACGCAAAACAGCGGTGCGTTACCCGCCACGGCGGCGCTCCTTTCCTTCGGTGGCCTGTCCGTTCTCCTTCAAACCGCTTCGCTTGTCAAAAAAGTCGGGCTCTCTATGAAAAGCTACCTGGTAGGTAAGTTTTTATCTGCCGGGCTCTCCGCTTTTTTCTGTCGTCTTCTCGTGGCGGCATTTCCGCCGGCAGTTTCTGTAGTCGCCCTCGCCGGGCACAGCAAAGCCGTTGTCTACACCGGCTATCTGGGTGCGGCCCTTCTTCTGACCGCCATCCCTTGTCTTCTCTATTTTATACGGAAAAGGTTGCAGGAAGCCGAATCGTGTGTTACAATAAAGAAAAAAGACAAAAGAGGCAAGGATGATTACATTTTACAGTGACCGATACCAAAAGCTGGAGCTGTTCCCGGCGGTATCGCAGGACAGCACGGTATATCTTACTTTATCCGACGGTATGCACGAACTGCGAAAGCGTGCAAGAAATCTGGATCGGGTTGTTTTCCCTCTGCAAAAATATACACTGTACTCTCTGTCTTTAGGCGGTGCCACACCCGAGCTTGCCTATCTGACAGATTGCGACGGTCTCTTCGACACCGGCATTCGTTTTCTCCTGCCGGACGGCAGTCTCCGGAAAACCCAGTCTTGTTTCCAATACCATTTTACGCCTCCGAAGGGTCAGCTTTATGCCCCCTGCGGTCTTTGCTACCACCGTGGTTATTACCATATGTTTTATTCCTTTGCACCCTTTTCCGCGGATATGTTTTACTTAGGCCATGCTGTCAGTCGGGATTTACAGCATTGGCATCACTTGCCTCTTGTCCTTGAGCCACTGCCGGAAATGCGGCAAGCCCGGCACGTCGCCGGCGGTATCCTTTCCGGAAGTGCTGTTATGAACGGCAACAGGATGCGGCTATATTTTTCTCAAAGCGTTATCCGGCGAGAAAGCGGCGAGGTGGTCAAAGAATATATCCTGGACGCAGAAAGCCATGACCTTATACATTTTTCGGAAGGGCCGTCTCCTGTCGCCACACTACCGTCCGGCTTCGGCCCGATCTTTCGTAGTCCCAAGGTAACGGGGAGCCACATGGCTTTGGGTAGTGCACGGGATGGTGTGGGTACCGTATTGTTATATCGGCAAGAAAACGGTGGTTTTTCCTACGTTCGTCCCCTTGTCCGGGAAAAGAATGCCCCATACCTTGCTATGCCTGATCTTTTCCCTGTAGGCAGAACCCACGCCTTACTTGCTTCCTTTCCATATACAGAAACCGACTGTAAAGCTTACTGGTACACCGGTACTTTTCGGGACGACCGTTTTCGTATTCGGAATCGAGGTCCTATGGATTTTGGTGCTGCTTTCTATGCCCCGCAAACCTTTTTACTAGAGGATCGCCGGCTTCTGTTTGGTGTGATTCCGGGCGTGCGGAGCTGCCTGACCCTGCCAAGGGAAGTGTTCACCCGAGCAGGTCGGCTCAGGATGCGACCTGCTGCCGAAGTGTACCGTCTGCAAGGTGATGCACTTCATGATCGCCTCTGCTCCTCCGCTTCTCTTTCCCTTCCCCACACTGTTTTTTTGCTCCGACTGCAGTTTCCCGTACCGGAGGACTTTCTGCTTCAAATTGGAACAGCCGGCCTTGCGCTGCGTCAGTCAGACGGCAAATTATCTCTTGCAACAGGTGACACCGTCCGCACTCCGGGAGTCACACCTGTTCACTTTGTGGAAATATTTGCGGACGGCGATATTCTGGAGATTTTTGTAAACGACGGCGAAGCTGTCGGAACAGTACGTCTTGTGGAAAACGTGTTTTCACTTAACTTTACCGCCAAAAGCCTCGGCAGACTGCAGCTATTTTCCATTTCTCCCTCCATTGCAGAAGAAATCGAACCCGTCGATGCGGATGCACCCATCGATACCTTCGACTTTGTAGATTATCCTTTCCGTTGAACGCAAAAATCTTCCGAATTTACTCTTGACTTTTTCGCCGCACGGTGCTATAATGAATAACGCTGCCAGCCGTGCAAAGCACGAGAAAAATTTTAGGAGGAGCATCTTATGTTGAAAGCAAAAATGAAAGGTTTTATTCTGGGCGTTTGTGTGGCACTTATTTTAACAAGTGTGGTTACGGCATTTGCCGTAGGGATTGACGTACATATCGGCGGTATCCGCATTTATTGGGACGGCGTGGAAAAGACGTTACGGGATGCCAACGGCGAAAAGGTTGAGCCCATGATTTATAACGGTACCACCTATGTGCCTCTGCGGGCCATGAGCCAGCTGCTTGGCAAGAAAGTGGAATGGGATCAGGCTACCACAAGCGTATATGTAGGCGGTAAGCCGGTGCAGTCCACATTGCATCTG
>SVJY01000003.1 GCA_015068765.1 Oscillospiraceae bacterium | reverse complement strand
TTATTTCGGAATTTATCGCCCTCTGCGTTAAACACCGTATGCTTCGCAAAGTGCCTAAAATAAAGGATTTCTACGTATTTTGTCTTTGTAGCAAAACCACAGTCTCGACGTGGCTGGTGTTTGGAAAAAGGTCAAAGGGATAAACCGTGCCGCAGGAATAGCCATTTTCTGACAGTATTTTAACATCTCTTGCCAGCGTTGCCGGGTTACAGGAGATATACAGAATTTTTTCCGGGTGCATATGGAGAAGCGTTTCGAGAAGCTCCGGCGAGCAGCCCTTTCGGGGCGGATCCACCACGCAGGCGTCTGCCTTTTCGCCTTCTTTTATCAATTTGTCGGTAACCTCATAGGCATCCCCGGCAAAAAAGTGGGCGTTTGCAAGCCCGTTCGCCTCTGCATTTTTCTTTGCGTCCTCCACCGCCGCCGGCACGATTTCCACGCCGATAACCTTCTTTGCCTGCCGAGCGAGAAACAGGGAGATAGAACCGATGCCCGAGTAGAGGTCGAACACGGTTTTGTCCGAAATATCTCCAAGGAGGGACAGTCCTTTTTCGTACAGCCTTTCCGCCATGGGTGCATTGACCTGGAAAAAGGAGTGGTGGGACACGGAAAATGTAAGACCGCCCAGCGTTTTCGTGATGCGGCCACTACCGTAGAGTACACGGGTTTCTTCGCCTAAAATCACATTCGTCCGGGCAGAATTGATGTTCTGCAAAAGCGTCGAAACCCCGCAGCTTCGCATCCGTTCCGCCAGTGCCTCCGCAAAAGGCAGGGTACGGGTGCGGGTAACGAGGGAGACCATACAGTCCTCACCGTCCCCTTCCCGGATGAAAATATGGCGTACCACGCCACGGTGGCTTTCCTCGTCATAGGGCATAACGGCATATTCCTGCATCCACAAAATGACCGCATCAATGATTTTCTGCGTTTTCGGGGACTGCAAAAGACACCCTGAAAACGGTACAATCCGATGGGACCGGGGTGCAAAAAAGCCGGCGGCTACCCCATCCTTCGTCAGTGCCACGGGCATCTGTATTTTATTTCTGTAGCCGGCGATGCGGTCGTCTCCCTCGGTGGGTGCCACAATAGCAGAAAGCCCGCCGATATGGGTAAACGCTTCCTCGACCCGGCTTCTTTTCCATGTAAGCTGGGCATCCCGGTCCATATGCATCAGGCTACAGCCGCCGCATTTTTCGTATACGGGGCAGGGGGGCAGTACGCGGCTGTCTGCCGGAGAAAGCACCTCTAAAAGCCGGGCAAAGCCGTGGCTTTTCGCAAGCTTCACCACCTGCACCCGGCACACCTCGCCCCGGATTGCACCCGAAACAAAAAGGGGAAAGCCGCCCGGTTTGGCGACCCCTTCCCCTTCACAGCCCTGGGCTATAATGTTAACCTCTAAAATATCGTTCTTCTTCATATTATCCAATCTGCGGACTGACACCGCTGGGCAAAAGCATGACCCATGTCTGCCCCGGATTCAGCTCGATTTCCTCGCCGTCCGCATTTTTCCAGACCGTTTTTGCACTTCGCCCCGTCTTTTCCCAGGTAATCGGGATCGACTTTCCTAAGGTTATGTAGTATCCACTGCCGCTGCCTACCGTTTCAGCGTTAATGCGGGCAGAGCCGTCGCCTAAGGAATAGGTCTTCATTTGCATAACAATAATATTTTTCACCGCAAGCTTGTCCTCACCCTGCACCCGGTGGGGGGAACCGTTCATGAATTTTTCATAGGTCCCTGCCGCCGCGTCATAGGAGAAGGAGGAGGAATAAAAGCCTGCATAGGGGATTTTTACCGTCTCGGCCGTCTCGCCCCCATCCAGCGGCTTTTCTTCCGGTGCAATGTTTAGCGGTGCCTTTTCCCTTTCTGTCCGGTAGCCCTTACTGTCCGCCATGGCACAGATTTTTTCCATGGAGGTGAAGGCACTGTGGTAGTCCCCGACATATTTATTCTCACGCCAGAAGGCACTGCTGTCGGGACCGACGACGCCGTTTATGTTATTGACGCCAAGGGCCGGAATGTCGGCAAGTGCCTGGGGACTGTAGCCGAAATGGGTATAGATGGCATCATGCTCCAGGGCATAGTCCAGAAAATAGTGCCGGGAGGACCTGACCGGGCCGATTTTCTCCGGGTTTACCTCACCGAACAGTGCCATTAGCCGGGTGGCACCGCCCTCTACCGGGACTTCGTAAATCAGATAAGCGTCCGTAAGGCCTGCGTGCGGCCATGCATCACTGTTATCATTATCTACCATCACGGCTACGGGACGGGTTGTCGCTTCCGTATATGCCTTATAAAACGCGTTTGCAGAGACGGGGGCGTTCTCTTCCGTGCCCACCGTCGCACCGTCCCCCGGTGCGGATGTGGGGACCTCTTTTTTTGCACTGCAACCGGAGAGCAGCAATGCTCCAAGCAATAGTACGCTTACAAATTTTTTCATTTTGTAATCCTTTCCGGCACCGGAGTACCTGTTAGTATATTCTTATTATACCAGCTGTGGGGGCATGTTGTCAATCCTTATACAAAAAATATGGGTGACCGGGTTGACAAAAAGGGGCGGGAGGTGATATAATGAATTCATCAAAGATGAATGCAACTAAGTTTGCCCTTGCGGGCAAGTGAAGTTATCTTCGATAGTGAAGTTTACTTCACTTTTTCTAAAAGAAAAAACTTCACTGCGTAATCGCAACTTCACCAAATTAGAAGTCATCCAAAACGCAAATGCAAAACGATACAGAAAGAGGATACGTGTATGGCAATTTCAGAAGAAAGACGGCGTGCCCGTCGCAGAAAACAGAGGCGACAGGCCATTCTCATAATATGCATTCTCCTGTTGGTCGTCGCTCTTATTGTTACCGGGCTGTTTTTCGGCATTCGCGGGCTTGTCCGCCTCTTCCGTAGGGGCGAAAATACTGCCGCACCGGTTTCCGTTACGGAAACGGCGGCACCCCGTACGCCGAATGCAATTTTAGAGGAAGCAACAAGGCTTGCCGCCGGCTATGACTATGACAAGGCCATCGAGCTGATTCAGTCCTTTCCCGGCTTTGAAAACTATGAAAAGCTTTCCGAGGCAATTGGCCAGTTTGAAGAGGCGAAGACACAGCTTCTGCCTGCCAATTTAAACGAAGTGACCCATGTCTTTTTCCATACGCTGATTGCCGACAATGCCAAGGCCTTTGACGGCGAATATACCGAGGACGGCTACAACCAGTACATGACCACCATCAGCGAATTTAACGCTATGCTCCGCATCATGCACGAGCGTGGGTATGTCCTTGTTAATCTGGACGATATGGCGAAGGTGGTGACCGCCGAGGACGGTACGACGAAGATGGAGCCCCTCGAAATTCTCCTGCCACCGGGCAAAAAGCCCATGGTTATGAGCCAGGACGATGTGAGCTACTACCGGTATATGCTTGGGGACGGCTTTGCTACCCGTCTTGTCATCGGGGACGACGGCTATCCCACAAACGAATATACAAACGAGGACGGTACGGTTGTCCGTGGGGACTATGACCTTGTTCCCATTTTAGAGAAATTCATAAAGGAGCATCCCGACTTTTCCTACCGGGGTGCCCGTGCAACCCTCGCCATTACCGGCTATGACGGTGTGCTGGGTTACCGCACCTGCCCCTCCGGCGAAGGCTATGACGAGGCGGAAATCGAAAAGGCAAGGGCGGTGGCAGAGCGGATGCGGGAGCTGGGCTGGGTATTTGCAAGCCACAGCTGGGGTCATCAGCTCTACGGCTCTATCAGTACGGAAAAGCTTCGCACCGATGCGGAGAAGTGGGACAGTGAGGTAAAGCCCATTCTCGGCGATACCGACATTATTATCTACGCCCACGGCGAGGATATCGCCGGCATTGAAGCCTACGACAGCTCGAATGAAAAATACAACATTTTACGGGAATACGGCTTCCGCTACTTCTGTAACGTGGATGCCCACACCTACTGGGTCCAGCTGACGGACGAATACCTGCGGCAGGGACGGCGTAATCTGGACGGCTACCGTATGTACTATAATCCGGAAATGCTGACTGATTTGTTCGACGTTTCCGACGTGTGGGACGCAGAAAGACCTACGCCCGTTCCGCCGATTTAAGCGGCGCTTTGCCTATTTCCCTACGCTCTGAAAATCGGGCAGGTGCTTTTCCATAAAGGTATAGGCACCGGAAAGATCGGTGGAAATATGGAGCTGTGTCCGTGTCCACGATGCCACCTGCGGCTCTTTTTCCCGGACATATATTGCCCCCAAAATAAGCAGAAGACTAAAAAAGGCACGCCACCCGAGCCGCTTTTTATACGGCGACGACGAGGGTGCCTTCTTTTTTTTCGTTTTTTGCATTTCATCCCCTCCCGGTTTATTATATGCACCGGGGAAGGTGGGTATGCCCTGTAAAAAGCCTTCCTCGATTATCTCAGGATAGCCTCGCATGGCGAGTCTACCTTCGAGCCGTGGGTCGCTCCCGCAATGCGCCATTTTGGCAAGTGCGAATGTAAAGTGATTTAGCTCTTGTTTTTTCCTTTTTGCATGTCCACAAAAGGAATAGGAAAAAATAGGGCAGAATGGACGAGTCAAGACCACCAGTAAACTGGTGGCTTGCACCACCCCTAGAAGGGGTTTTTACAGGCTTAACCCCTATAAGGGGCATCGAAGGTTTGACACCGCATTACCATTACAGGCAGCCGCTCACGTGCGGCTGTCTTTTTTGCCTACTTATTCTTGTTACCCGTAAACGGGTCCATATATTCTTTTATACTTATTTGGTCTTTGGCGTAATCTTCTTCCAGCTGCTTTCGTATGTATTCTTCTATAACCTTTTTATTCTTTCCTACAGTATCCACATAGTATCCTCTACACCAAAAATTTCTGCTCCCATACTTGTATTTCAAGTTTGCATGTCTATCGAATATCATCAATGAACTTTTTCCCTTGAGAAATCCCATAAACTGTGTTATACTTATATATGGTGGAATACTTATTAACATATGAATATGGTCGATGCAAGCTTCTGCTTCTATTATTTCTGCTCCTTTCTGTTCGCAAAGCTTTCTCAGAATTTCTCCGATATCTTTTTTCAACTGACCATATATTTCTTTACGCCTATATTTTGGCGCAAATACTATATGATAGTGACACCTATAACTTGAATGTGCTGTGTGTTTAATTTCATTACTCGTTTTCTTAAACATCGTTAAAAACCTCCTTGATATTTTTAGTAATGCGGTTGCCAAACCATTTACTATTATATCACGGAGGTTTTTCTCATGCTAAAGCTTTTTATCTTCCCCCGGTAGAACCGGGGGGTTATTTCCACGCCTAAAGGCGCCAAACAAACACCCCTGAAAACAGTACGTTTTCAGGGGTGTTTCACTCTGCAGCGTTTACTTTTTAAACATTATTTTGTGGCGTATGCCGCCCTTATCTTTTCATCCGTCTCCAGCTTTAAAAGCTCCTTCTGTCTGTTCCATTCCCTCTCTTCTGCCGCCAGCGCATCTGTCCTCTCCTGTGCTGCCAGTGCTTCCGCTTCCTGCAATTTGATGATAAACTGCAGCTGGTCACGGGTCAGTGTGCCCGGCACAAGGCCCAGCACCTCTGCCGCCTCTTCGTCCACTTCGCCCATGGCAATCACCTTGTCAAGCTGTGTGGTAAACCGGTCGACTGCACTCTTTTGTGCCAGCTGCTCCCGGGTAAGCTGTGCATCCTGTGCAAGCGTTTCCTTGCGGTAGGCTTTGGTGTCTGCCTCGCTCTGTGCGTCCATGGCAAACTGTCGTTTTTCCATCGCCAGATTCTCTTTGCCCAGATATTCACTAAAGGCGTTGTCTGCCAGTGTACCCAAAAGGGAAAGGGTATCTATCTTCCCCTCCCGTTCGTTTAGATAACGGTTATAGGCAAGCTGTTCATACGCGGGCACCAGCTCCTGTGCCGCCCGTTGCCGCATAATTTCTGCGGTAGAGCCGCCAAGGAGACCCCGGGCGTTTGCAGACTGCTTTGCCGCAAGCATCGCCTGGTCCTGTGCCGCCCGGAGAGCCTTGTCCTCTGTGGGTGTGTAGGAAAATTTCATGTCCCTTAGCTCCGAAAGAAGGGACGACATCTCGTCCGCATAGGGATTTTCATACTTTTTTGGCATAAACGACTTTGCATAGTTTTCTTCAATCCAGTAATCATCTCCCACCTTCACAAGCCGGCTGTCGTTCTTATTCAGCATCTGTCCGCCGACAATGGGGGCATCGGCTGTGGCATCATAGCCTACAGAAACGCCCTGTGCCGCCAGCGTGTTCCGAAGGGGCGTGTACCCGGCAGGGCCGCCGGCACCGCTATTGCCCAGTGCCGCCCGAATCGTATCACCGCTCCCCTTATAGGAAGTACCGTCCCTGGAAAAGCCTGCCGTATCCAGCGCATAGGAAGCACCCGTTTTATCCGTTACGGAAAGCGTTGTGCCGTCCGAGCTTGTTTTGTAGCCCCGTTCCTTCAGCCAGTTCTCTACATTATATTCCATCTTTCCTCCCTTCCGTGAAGCTCTTTGCTTCACAATTATATATAACTACGCGCGCGTGCACGCAGTTCAAACTCCAGTGCCGACACCGTAACCTCGCCTTCCCCTGCAAGCTTGACACGCATCTGGGGTGCATCCTGCAGCTGGGGCGGAATCTCGATGACCGTCTGGCCACTACTACGGACAGTTGCCACCGTCCGAAACCCTTCGCCGCCGGCCCAAGGACTGAGTGCCACGGTAAAGTGTGCACCCTCCGCCACCGCCGCCCGGATGAAAATGCGATGCCAATTCTGATGCAGGGAATTTTCAAAGGTATACGGTCGGGAAATCCGGTGCCACTGTACCGCCTCCCCGCCGCTACCGAATAAATACACCGTGCCGTCACTGTCGGCGGCATACAGCCGCCCTTCATGCGATGCAAAGGCTATCAGCGGTGCCGTATCTTCCTCGAACCACTCTCCCAGCCGCGTATCGTACGCAAAAATCCGGGTACTGCCGCCTTTTTGCGGCAGTGCGAGATAATACCGTTCGCCGTCCGACCCTGCTGCAATCGCCTCCGCCCGCTCCGTGTCCAGCCCCTCCACATACTTTTGTATGGGGAAGCTGATTTTTTTCGGCACAACGCCGCCACCGTACCGGTATACGCCGTCCGTGCCCATGAAATACAGAATTCCGCCGATTTCCACTATACTTGCCTGGGAAATACAGCCGATATCCCGGCTCATGCACAGGAGGGAGAAATTCACCGGGTCTGTACCGTACAGCTCAAACATGGCGTTTCGCTTAAAGTACAGAAGATTGCCGCCATATGCCACAATACCGCCGGCATATGCCTCCCTGGTGGTTTCCACCAGCTCCTGTCCGGCATCCCCCGGTGCGGACCAGTCGTCCACGTTCTCCACCGCCGAGTAACGCAGAAACTTGTCCGCATCCGAGGCAGAAAACAGATGCCACGCATGGGTTGCCAGATATTTGGCGTTTGTGGGCTTTCCTTTCGTCCCCACGGCGGAAATGGTTGTTCCGTCAAATTTTTTGCACTCCGCCCCGTCGGCAAACACGACCCAGTCCATAAAATCTGCCGCATACACCCGGCCGGTGGCGGCGGCAAAAAGCGTGCCTTCCGACATCCAGCCGCCGTCTGCCAGGGTGTACAGTGTTCTGCCCACTACCGCCGCCAGTGTTGTACCGAAAATCACGCCGAAAAACCGTACTTCTCCACCGGGAAGTGCCGGCACGGCGGCGGTGTCTCTGGGCGGCCGGGTTGTCATGTGGGGATAGGCACGGGAATGGAGATTACGCATTTCCGTTGCCATACCCTCAGGGATTTCCGTCGGCGGAAAGCCCGTGTGGATTCCGCCGCCGGTTTTTGTTTCAATATGCCGCTTTTTTGCGGACACGTCACTCCATATACTCTTTCTCATAGCTCCCTACCTTTTTACTGTTTTTGTGACCGGATACTTTCCGTCCTTCTCATATCTTTCCTGTCTTGCCCGTGCCAGAAGCATATTGTAGCTTACCTTGTAATTATTGGCAAGGGCCACATCCTCTCTCGCCTCGGCAATGGTAATGCAAAGTGCCGTCTTCAGCATTTCGGCATAATCGGCATCCAGCTTGATCTCCTGCTCGGCGAAAGCCACACCGGCCTCCTCTGCCTCTGCCGCCGTCAGGAGACGGGCAGGTCTGGCAAAATACCATACGGTGATCTTCTCGCCCCGCTTCGGTGCCGGATGCAGGGCAATAAACCCTTCTGTCACCTTGCTCCAGCAGTTCGGCACCACATCGTCCCCGATCCGTCGGGCAGTCAGCTCTTTGCCGTCTACTACCACTGCACTGACAAGGTCACAGCTGATATCTGCCGGCAGGGGATAGACAGACTGCCCGTGCACGGCCGAAAAGGTAAACCCCTCCCGCAGTGCTAAAACCTTATAGATATCTCGAAGGGCACTGTCCAGCCAGATGACCAACGAATCCTCTTCAAAGGCATTCGGCATCCGGACCTTTACGTCCTCTAAGATTTGACCCAGCCTCATACGCCTCGCCCCCTGAGGTAGCGGACGCATTTTCGTGCCAGCCAATAAATGTTTTCGTCATTTTCCAGCTCCTGCAGCCACAGTGCCACATCGGAAACGATGCCTCTGTCCGCAAGCTCCCAGACAATGTCGTTTACACTTGTTAATTCTTCCACCTCTGCAATCCTCCTTTTTAGTTCCTTCCATTTTTCCCAATCATTGTCAGAGAGGGGGGCAGGGCATAGCTTCCGGGATGCATCGTAGTGCCGTACCACGTTTTCGATTCCCGTTTCCGCCTTCAGCTTCCGGATGAATACCACCGCATGGTCCAGTGCCTTTTCAAAGTCGCCGTCTTGGTTTACACAGATTTCCACGCCGATGGAATTTCCGTTTGTGATGCCGTATTTTCCCTTGCCGTCTCCGCAATGCCAGGTGTAATATTTCGTATAATCGTTAATCTGTAAAACCCCGGTGTCGTCCACCACAAAATCTGCACTCTGTCCCACGTTCCCGCTGTTCCAGTATGTAAAATGTGCCTGGGCATCCGCACCCTTTCGGGTGTTGCCCGTGGTGTGGACGACGATATAACGGGGCTTCTCGCTCCTCTCCGTCCTGTTAAACCTAATCTGCTTCACCGTATCCCCCCAATCCTGATTCTGCATTTAAAACCTCTCCCTGTCCGTGGGATTATTCACAACGCCGAATGCGACCAGTGCCGCCATCACAAGCTCCACAAACTTGTCATAACCGGGAATCTCCCAGCCAAGCCATTCTTTTGTGATAAAGCCGACCAGTGCCACAATTGCTCCCAGGGCAACAGGGCTTCGCAATCTTTCCAAAAGGCTCATTTTTTCTCCTTTCCTTCCGCTTCCGTAACGTGCAGCTCCTCCACCGCATACTTTCGTACCTCCCCATTTCCGCCTGTCTCCAAGTATTTCTGCCCTGCCAGAATCCGTTCGCCCAGGGGCATATGGGGATCCATGACAGTGATGCGGAGAATGGCCATATAATTTTCAAAAGTATGTCGATGCATATCCTTTAGATATTGGGGAATCCGGCTGATTTGGGAAAATATACGCCAAATGACCGCCACTGCCCCCAGAGCCGCACCGATTTTGATGACCCATTCAAGCTGCTCCATTTTCTCTGCCTCCTATATAGCTTCGTAGATGTCGGACGGTATAAACAGCCGGCTGGTTATCGTGGTGGTTCCCTCCGGCATCCTAAGCGCCTCAAAGCCACGGATTGTATACCGGGCAATATCATATTTCTCCGGCTGGATCTCTTTAATTAAAACGCCTGTGCCGTAGGAGGTGTCCACCGTTCTGTCTATGTTTGCCCTGGTCATAATGAGCACATTGGAGCCGTCCGTTGTCTTCGTCATCAGATGCACCTGTCCGTCATAATTCGGTGTCATTCCACGCAAGAGGTAGTTCGTGTTGTCAAAATACCACTGCGAAGCACCTACGCCGTCTCCCTCCAGTGCGTAGCGCCAGATTCTGGAACGGTTAAACGCATAAAGATATTCCCCCATAAGTGCGATGTCCTGGCTCACAAAGATATCCCCCGCACTGGTGTACGGGTAATATTTTTTGTCGATTTGCCCGCTTGAATTGATGCGTGCAATGCTGCAATTTAAGCTGGTAGCGGATGATTCTGTGCTCAGCTTTGAGCTCGATGCCATTACGGGTGCCACATACAGCTTCCCGTCCGCCCCTATAACCGCCTTACGGTATATCCTATTGAATAACGTGTCATTTGTCGTATTGTTTATGTAGGAGCTTTGCTTGCCGATTATGGTGAAAATTCGGCACCACTTGCTGTTGCCGTTTGTGTCAAACCGTTCCAGATACATCTTGGCACTTGTACCGCTTAGGTCTCCGTAATAGAGGAGGGTCACGCCTTGCGTGTCCACAAATATATGCTGAATCCAGCCGCCGGTTTTCGAGAAAGACAGCGTGGCTGACATCCATAGGTCCGGCGTAGGGGTGCCTTTCGACACTCTGTAAATTTTCAGTGCCGTGTCCTCCGCCTCCGGGAAGTATACGTAGGGTGACGCATACCCGTAACACTCGGTTTTTTCTCTTCCCACATAGTTCGCAGAGGAGTAGGTGCTTTCGCCACGTACAAACACCTTATAAATGCCGGAGGTGCTTTTGTAGGCAACCCAGAGCTGTCCTCGCGGAAGATCCGATTCCACGGAATAAAGCTCTGCAATGTCGGTGCATAAGGTTGTTTCGCCCTTGTCCACATACGTCATGCCTGTCTTGCAAAAGGTGAAAGGTTTATTCCTCTCCACCAGCCGGTTCATGTCTACCTCCACACCGCTGCCATCCACCACGGTAATGGCATCCAGCTTTTCCTTTTGTTCATCGGAGAAGTTGTTCTGGGAAAGTCCCATCCCCTCCACCTTGTCCACCTTGTTTTGAATGCTGCTGCGAAGCGAGGGGTGCAACGTGCTTTCGATAACGCTCCCGCTTTTGATGGCGACTGTACCGACGGCACCATTTTCGATTTTCTCTGCTGTTACCGCACCGCCGGCAAGTGCCGTCGATGTGACGGCACCCTCAGCCAGCTTTTCTGCCGTTACGGCACTGTCGGCTATTTTTTTAGTCTGCACCGCACCGTCGGCAAGCTTTGCAGCTTTGACACTGCCATCGGCATGGTCCAGCTCTGCAGCATTTTTATGGGAGCGGAAGTCGGCATCTTTTGCCTGTAGGTCGTTTGTTACGTTTCCAAGCCCTACGTCCTCTTTTGTCACCCCATGGGGATTATCCGTATCCGCCAGATGACTTTCGACGGCGGGTGCCAGCTCCAAAAACTGCTCCACACCCTCTGTCAGTATTTCCGATACACGCATAAATCCACTTCCTTTCTTTATTCTTATTCTGCGATACCGTTGGAGCCGACAAGGCCACGCCAATCCACATACCCGGTATCAAAGCGGCAGTACCCGTAGAAACGGTAATCCATTTTGTTTTCAATCTTTTCGCTGTCAAAGACCGGCTTTTCACGCCATAAAAACATCAGGTTGTCCATGCTGCCGTCCTGCACAAACCAGGGCTTTGCCCCATCATCGCCGTCGTAAAGATAATCCCATACGGTGATATCCAGATGCGGCACCGTATTCTTGTCGTTGTTGCTTGTGCCTGCCTGTAAGGTGGAGCCGATCAGTGCACGGGCGGTAAATTCCCAGTCGGGATGTACAACCAGCCGGTTTGCATGTGCGGCCACCAAAACGCCTGCCTCGTCCTTTTGGAGACGCATCTTGGTCAGTGCTTCCTTGAGCGTTTCGTCGGAAAGGGCACCCGTTACCAGGTTGGAGCAGGTTTCCGTGCTGTTTACCAGCGGATGATTTGCCGAGAACAGCGGTACGCCGTCGTAGCCGTTTTCGGAAAAGCCCTTCAGCACCACATCCGCCGCCTGGGATTCCTCTGTTGCCTGAAGACCGCCGCCCAGCTTGGAGGCACTGCCGCCTCTGCCGAGACCACGCATCACGTTATAAAGATCGTCCTGCACCAGCTCCCAGGTTACCTCGTATGCCTTGTCAAAGCGGCGTGCCGTAAAGGTCGCAACCTCACCCTGCAAAATATCTGCCTGGTTAAAGTCATTGCCTTCCGCATTTTCCGCCCACTTGCCAAATGCACCGAGATGGGGGAAGGTTTCTTCCTTGGCGTGCATTTCGTCCACCTTAAAGATTTCTGTGTACTGCTTCTTTTTCTTGTTGTAGCTGTCGAAAAACACCTTTCTGTGAACCGGTGTTAACAGCTCTGCAAAATTACTTCTTTCCAGTTTTGTTGCCATAGTATACTCATCCTTTCAAAATTAAAATGAATTTCGCATTAATATGCGTATTTATATTTTATATATTCTTCCGGTGTGATGCCGGCACGCTTTGCCGCCCACCGTTCTGCTTCGGACAGCTTTATCTGTCCCTGCTTGTCCGGTGCATCGCCGCCGGAGAGTGCCGGAATGCTCTTCGCCTTCTTCTCCGCCGCTGTCTTTTCCGCTTCCATGTCCTTTCTAAGACGGTGGAAGCGTGCTTCCCCAAACAGGGCATTGTATGCCTCTCTGGGCGAGACGCCGGTACGGAAAATAAAGGCTTCCATTGCCGTTTTGTGTCCGTCCACATCGTCATAAAGGGGATCGCCCTTCATTTCGGCATATATGGCCTCTCTCGCCGCCTTTGCCTCCGCTTCCCGAAGTGCACGTACCTTTTCCTGCTGTGCCAAAAACATCTTGGCACTCTGTTCGTCAAACCCGTAGGAGCGTACCAGCTTCTGCATTTCTGCCTCGTCAATCATGCGGGAAAGTGCCGAAAGGCTTGTTGCACCCATGTCATCCATGAGCCTGCGAAGAAGTGTGTACATCTCTTCCTTTTCTGCATCCGTTTCCTTCCGGTCTTCTGTTTCGACTGCCTTCTCTGCCGTCTCTTCCGCCGGCATTTCCTGCAATTCTTCCTGCTGCTCCTCTTCCAGTAGCATCGCTTCCACCCTGTCGTTTTGGGCGATCATGGATGCCGGTGTTATACCCTTATGCTTTTTTACGTCCCCGGGCATCGGACGCTTCTTTGATTTTGCCATGGTTTTCCTCCTTTTACTTATATAATTCCTTTGCCGCATATTCGCCCACCGTTACCGGCATAGGGCCTCTGTGTCCGCAGTAGGGGCAATGGCCGATTTTTTCCTCCGCCCAGCCCTTGTCCCGGAGTGCGGCACGCTCACAGCGTGGGCAAACCGGGTTATCCTTCAGTTTTTCAATATCAATGCTTTGCAGGTATGCGTGCTTTCGCATTCGCCTTGCAACGGCCTGCGGTAAATAAATCTGCATACGGCCTCTCCTTTCTCATTCTGTGCGTTTCACATTTCCTTGTTCCGTCAGCCCTTCCACGTCGGCATTCTCCACGTTTTTCTGCCTTTCGTCTGTCGCCGGTGCAGCCGAAGCTGTGCCGTCCTTTAAGGGGAAGCCCAGGTACTCCGTCAAAAATGCCCGTACCTCTTCGGCTGTCACCAGACCGCGGCTGTGCAGATCACTCATCATCTGATAAGCGGCTGTTTTGTTTGTGGGAAGGCCTGCACCCACCGTTACAATAAGGTCGAATGCCGCATCCTTCCGTTTCCCGTCCCTTGCCGGGATGTTTTGCAAATCGCTCCCCCGGAAAAAGACAAACTCGCTTGGCTTATCCGTCAGCCGGATTGCCACCTCCTCGGTCCAGTACGCCCGTATCATTTCCAGACAGTAGGCGAACACCTCCGAAAGCGTTTCCTGTAGCAGCAGCTTTTTGTGCTGAATGGACATCTGTCCGCTTTGGTGGAGCACAGCCGCTTCTGCCGCCGTTTGCACGCCGGCCTGCTTCGCCCCGGTCATCTGGTCGGAAAAACGGGTGATTCTCTGGCTTTCGTACCGCATGGCCGTATCCCGTCTTTGCAGAATATAGGACGGTAGGGGCGGTGCCTCTAAGTTTCGCACCGCCGAAACGCTGGTGGTGGGAATATTCAGACCCGCCTCGTTTGTCATAGCATCCAGGTCGATGCCACTGCCTGTTTCAATCAGACGCTGGGGATTGCCGGTCAATCTTGCATTAATGCGAATCTGGTCGTCCAGGTCATTGATCAAATCCTGTACCGGAATCAGCAGCTCCACATCGCCCTTACCCCAGACTGAGCCTTCTCTGTAATACAGCGGCGTAAAAAAGTAAGGATATCTTCCGCCGGGATAGAAATTCTCCTGTCCCGTCCGGAAGCTGTCGGAGAGAATCAGCCCGCATCCGGTCATCTCGACCAGACGAAGCTTCCCTTCTTCCTTTGTCCACACCAGCATATGCAGGTATGTATCGTCTCCTGCGCTGTCCCCTTCGTATTGAGGGCGGTAGCCGGGAACAATGGCATCCGCCACCGTATCGCCGTACTGCTGTCGTGCCCAGTGCACCGTTTTGCAAACCGTTTCAATAATAAACGCCGCTTCCTCTGTCCGATACACGTCACAGATTCCCGGATCAATGAAAATGTCCTTGGGGTTACAGGCCTCAATCACCGGTAGCCCTGCCCCGCCTAATGCATCGGGACTGAAGGAGACACGGAAAATACCCGTGCCGTATTTTTCACGCCGTCGCTCGTGCAGGTCCAGCTTTCGGGTCAGCCGGTTTTTGTCCTTGACGAATTCCAGAACCTTCTGCACGCTCTGGGCGAAGGGTGCATCCTCCGGTGTGACCGGGACAGGAAGGATACCGATGCTCTGCTCCAGTAGCAGTGACACCTGCCCCTCCACATTGGCGTGCACGATGTTTGTACTGCTTCCCGGGTCATTTTCCGTCTCCGGAAGGTTGACGTCCCCCTCCCAGTATGCGTCATATAATGCAAACCGCTCCGGCAGGCCTCGTCTTGCCTTGTCCTGCCACGCGTCCAGATAATAACGCCGGTATCGCTCCGCTAAGGCTCGCTCCTCTTCCCCCATCAGATTCTCACGCAGCTTTCTTCTGTTCTTCACCTTCTCACCTCTCTTCTTTTTCTCGTCGATCGACATATACAGGATACACCTTTTCGCCCCATCCCACCATTGCATCTTTTGTGCACCGTCACCCTGCATTTTTTGTGCAACGTATTCCGGCACAAAAAACGAATAAATTTTCTAAAAATAATTGACTTTGTGCGGAAAAAATTGTATAATACTGTTTGTATAATATTTTAGGAGGTCTACTATGAAACAGCAAAAACCGAAAACAAAAATTTCCAAAGAAGAACGGGAGCGGATTGATAATAAGGTCGTGCTTGCCACTGCCATCGCACTGGTCTCGGCCATGCTGATGCTATTCTTATATAACTGGTTCGTATCCATTTATGCATCCCAGACCCGTACGCTCATTCAGATTCTACAGTGGGCAGGCGTTGCAGGGGTTGCCCTGTTTGTAATTCTCTTCTTTGTGAAAAAGGACAGAAAATATCTCTTCGTGATTCCCTACTGTGCCGTTGGCTCCCTTTTCATGCAGGAAATTCTCCGGGGCACAGTGATTGGCTGGATTCTGAAGCTGTTCGGCAAGAGCTATGCCACCACTGCCATGCGGTTTAACTTCATTTATATCTGCCTGGCGGTTTATCTTGTTGCTTCGTATATTTACTACGGCATTAAATTGCATAAGGCTGCGAAATAATCCACAAAGAAATCCCCTTTTAGCTGAACGTGCCAAGTAAAAGCAGGCACTAAAAACCACGAGTTATGCAAACCCTTGTTCGATTCTATATTGAACAGGGGTTTTGTAATTTTATTTGTATGATACTCTTTCGTCATACAAAAAAGAATACACAAACAATTTATCTTGCATGTGTATTCTAAATTGAATTTATTTTATTTTCTGCTCTAACAAATAATTCTGATAACTATTATTATGCTGATATGCTGCCCTCACATAAATCTGCTTTATATGAGGGCGTTTTTCTTTGACAAAATTTCCGCACAGACCCCACCGGCACATTGAGGAAGCTACCCACAGCTCGAAGGAAGATCCGGAAGGTGGCTTGCCTGAGATAGTCGAGGCGGAGGATGTAAAAATGTCCGGACTGCAAAAAGGCTCCCTTGTGTAAAGGGAGCTGGCGGTTTCCGACAAATCGTTATTATGGTTTCGCGGGGTGTCGCACTACACCCCGCACCCCCGTGGGCGCAGTCCGCTTGTCGGCTTCGCCTTTCCCCACTTCCCACTCGACAGCGTCGCAACTGTCGCTTAGAACGGTTTGCTGTCGCAAACACGCCACGGTCATTCCGTTGCTCCTTTTCCCCTTAAAGTCTTTCGACTTTCGGGGCCCCGGAAAGTCCGCCGGGACCTCTTGATGAGGTACGCATTCGAGAGTCTACCTTCGAGCCGTGGGTCGCGACCTCTATGCGCCGATCGGGTTTGTGCGGCTTTTTTGTTTGTGCGTTTCACGTCTTTATCTCCGACAGGACAATCAATCTGACAAGGTAATGTTCTTGTTTTATATATTTATTTTTGCAGCTGTGCAATACAATGTCGGCAAATGTGCTTGCCTTCAAAAAGCCGCACATTTTCTCTGTTGCTGCAGAATACGCAGGATTTTTCGTACGTTTGTAAATAAACGCCTCTTCCGTCCGCAAAAATCTCAAGTGGTGTATCCTGTTCCCATTTTAGTTCCTTTCGGATATGGGCCGGGAGAACAACCCGTCCCAGCTTATCCATTTTCCGAATTACGCCTATTTCCTGCATACGTCTTCTCCTTTCGCTTTGGCAAATAAAAAAAGTGTGCCTCCTGTTCAGAGACACACCGAAAAACGTAGCATCTCTGATACTTTATGCACCACACAATAAAGCCTCACCCAATAAGGAAATAGGTATGAGAAATCAGAGTGTACGCTTTTGCCATTGCGTACACCTATTCCTTATTTGGGTGCCTTAAGGAATCTATTGAGAGCTTTAATTGTGTGGTGCTACTATCATACCATATTGGAACAAAAAAAGCAACACCTTTTTTAAATAAATGGAAAAATTTACAAGAAAAGAGAAAACTTACAAGAATTATATAAGATAGAGGTTCTTTCTGGGCTGTTTGCCCCACCAAACATATTTGTTTATTAAGACAAATTGATATTTTTGCGGGGTGTCGCACTACACCCCGCACCCCCGTGGGCGCAGTCCGCTTGTCGGCTTCGCCTTTCCCCACTTTCCGCTCTCTGAATGTGTCGATACCTTAGATCCCTAGGTAAAGGGTGCGGAGTGACCGAAGGATTGAAAAAGAAGCTTGACATTTCTGATGTTTATAGTCCTTTATTTCTGTTCGCCGGTATATCTCTATAGAACCACGCGACTATTGAAGTAAAAAAAGCGACCCCAAAACGGGGTCGCTTAATTTTAGCGTTTTGCTACGTTCAGATAACGTAAGGCTTATGCTTCGATGCCACCAGTTTCGCCACCGGTTTCGCCGCCAGTTTCGCCGCCGGTTTCACCGCCAGTTTCGCCACCGGTTTCGCCTTCTTCTTCGCCGCCATCGTCTACAACAGGCGCTTCGTTAGTTGTTCTGTAGACTACGATGTCAACGATAGCACCGTCGTATACACGAACGTATGCCCAGTGAGAATCCTTACCAACTCTGTCTTCAGCATCGATATAGCTGATGCCCTTCAGAACCTGAATGGTCTTGTTAGAGTTGTTGAGGTTGATTTCGTAAACGTTAACGCCCTTAGCGGAGCTGGTCATCAGAGCAACTTCGTCTTCACCGTCTACGTCAGCCATGTAGTCGCGAAGGTCTTCGCCGGCATAGCTTTCGTCGAGGTAGAGGAGGCCGTTAGCCTTCTTAGCTACGAAACCGAAGTAGTCAACTGCCAGAAGGTCTGTGTCAGTTGTGTTGTATTCTGCGAAACCATCGCCGTTTGCAGCAATGATTGCTTCAGCGTCGCTGCGGCTCATGAGAACCTGAACTTTGTCGATTTCGCCGTCAGCATTCAGGCTGAAGATTACAACGTCGCCAACTGCCAGTGTAGTGGGAGCGCCGGCTCTGTCAGTAACTTCCAGATCATCAGAAGATGTGCCGCTTACTTCAGCGCCTTCCTGGTAACCGTAGATCTTCTTAACAGGTGTGTTAGCAGCATTGTTGATGTCGGAAATCTTGCTGATAACGAGGAGCTTGGTGCCCTGGAGAATGTCAGCACTTGCATCATAAGCAACTACCAGAGAAGGAACGTTGTTTACGATATCGTATGCATCGATCTTGTCATAAGCAGTACCGTCAACGAACAGAGCGCTTACCTTGGATACAGTGTAATCATCTTCGTCAACACTTGCAATGCTGGGAACGCTGAATACCTTTGTTTCATTGTTCAGGTAGATGCTACCAACCTTGTTCTGAGATGCATTGTATTCTTTGCCTTCTGCAGTCTTGTCAAGAGAAATAACTTCTTCGTTGCCTACAGCACCGTTTGCGATGAAGAGCTTGTTGATCTTGCCATCGCTGTTTGTGGTGTACTGGAATACTCTTGCTTCAGGATCAGCATTTTCGATGAAGCTTGCAACGCCGTTAACTTCGCCCTTAATCATCAGAGGTTCAAAAGCAGTATCTGCTGCGGAAGCAACTGTAACTGTTACAGCATCAGCTGTACCAACCTTAACAGAAACCTTAGCAGCCAGAGTCTTGGTTTCCCAAGCGCCGTCGCTTGTCAGGAACTTCATTTCAACGGAGTCACCGTTGATGTCGCTCATGGAGAGAGCCTTGAACAGGTATGCATATGTGCCGGAAGCAGCAGTTGCAGCCTTGTCAACGATTTTGCCTTCTACGTTTACATAGAATGTGCCTTCGTCGCCAACGTTCAGAGTTTCTTCAGCTACGCCACCAACATAAGCGATCTTGTATTCAGTACCATCGATTACATAAGCGCCGGTTGTGGGGATTTCTTCTGTAACAGTACCTGTTGCAACAGTTTCAGAAACGTATGCTGTTACCAGAGCGTCGTTGTAGTTGTTGTACAGAGTGATAACGTTGTCCTCTGCGATGTCTGCAAATGCGATTTCTTCGCCTTCTGCATTGTAGATCTTGGTGATAACTTCTTCGTCATCAACGTCGATCGGAATGTTGTTGCCTTCTTTGTCATCGAGGCTCTTTGCAGTTGCGTTTACTTCTTTTACAACGTAGTTAGCAGTTGCCTGCATGAGCTTGATTGTGTCATAAACTTCGTCGTTGTCATAGTCGATCAGGGTTACTGTACCGAATACATCTTCGCCTGCAACTACATCTTCGAGGAATTCATGAACCAGACCGCCTTCTGCATCAAAGCCGTTGTTGTAGATCCAGATGATATCGTCTGCATCAGCAATTTCAACCTTTGTTGCGGAGCTGTCTGTTGCCTTTTCGAAGTATTCGATCATGTTCGGTGCGTAAACTTCGAGCTGGGTTTCATCGAAAGTGATTTCCTTGTTTCTGCCGGACTTTTCAGCAATGCCCAAGAGAACCATGTCGCCGGTTTCTTCATCTTCTACAGCGTAAGCAGAAACGGACTTACCAACCATTGTGCTGGCATTGGTGTCGCCTTCTGCCAGACCTTCTGTCGGGTAGAGGTCGCCGTATTTTGCCCACATTTCGCTGTTAGCGTCTGTGTAGCCGTTAACCTTCAGACCATCAGCCTTCAGATAGATCTTGTCGTTTTCGGGATCAACTGTTGCCTGTGTGAGGTAGGAACCTTCAACAATACCTTCAAACTTAACAACCTTGAGGTAGTCCTTCAGAAGGGTCTTGTCTTTAATTACCTGGTATTCTTCTTCGCCAGCCTTGTAGGTAACCTGCTCCATAACGTTAACTTCGAGAGCGTTGAATACGAGGCGTGCTACTGCTGCTCTGGGAGCTTCAGCACCGGGTGTAACTGTAACACCGTTGGTGATGCGTTCCTGGGAAGCAATGATCAGGTAACCGGACGGATAACCACCCTTGTTGTTAGCTTCGGGTGTACGGCCGAGAGCTGCAACGATCATCTTGATGATCTGCTCGTAGGTAACCGGGTCGGAAGGACCGAAGGTACCGTCGCCGTAGCCGTTGATGATGCCGCTCTGTTCAGCCAGGTTGATGTAACCTGCTGCCCAGTGGTCAGCTGCAACGTCAGTAAAGTTTGTGCCACCGGCTGCACTTGCTGCACCGCCGAGAGCCTTCATGCGAGTTACGATAGCTGCAGTTTCAGCTCTTGTGATGCTCGCATCGGGATTGAAGTTACCCTCATCGTCACCAATCATGATGCCGAGGGCATTCAGGGTTTTTACTGCTTCTGCGTAAGATGCGTTTTCGTCAACATCCGGATACAGGGTGCCGGCGGAAACTGCTACGCTCAGCAGCATCGTAAGCATAGTTACGAATGCCAGAACTTTTTTGAGATTTTTCATGTCTCAAATCCTCCTTAAAAAATGTTTTATTTCTGAAAGAGATACGATTTGTTTGCACGCGCCGCATCTCTTTCAACTGCGACTTGTGCACGGAAAATACAGAGTATTTCCCTTACAGGACAGATTATAGCACCTATTTTTTTATTCGTCAAGCATTTTTTTCACTTGTAACATAAATGTAAAATTACGTTCAAATGCTTGCCACAATAGGCGTTGCCCGTATCCAAGGCAAATAATCCTGTTTATCAGTATACGCCATTTACTTTGGTTTGTCAAGTTTTTTGTCGAAATGTTTTCTTTTTTTCTATCTGACAGGCTATTTTTTAAGATATACCGGACTTTCTTCCTTTATATATAATAGAAATCACACACTTATCTATCCCATTTTGCATTTCTCTTTTTGCATTTTGCCTCTTGCATTTTGCATTTTACATTCTGCCTTCAAAATCCCTTGACTTTCCGCCTCCCTTTTGCTATAATAAAGAAAAAAATAAATTGGAGGCTTTTACCATGATCAAAACTCCCCTTTCCATTGACCTTAACGGTAAGGTTGCCGTTGTAACCGGTGCCGCAGGCGTTCTTTGCAGTATGTTCGCAGAAGCTTTGGCGGCTTGCGGTGCATCCGTTGCCCTTCTCGACCTCAACGGTGAGCAGGCAAAAAAGGTTGCCGAAAAAATCTGTGCAGAAGGCGGCAAAGCAATCGGTATTGAAACCAACGTTCTGCAAAAAGAAAGCATTGAAGCCGCAAGAGAAGAAGTGCTCAAAGCCTTCGGCAAGTGTGACATTCTCTTAAACGGTGCAGGCGGCAATAATCCGAGAGGTACAACCGATAAGGAATATCTCTTCCCCGAAGATGTTGATAATGAAGAAATCAAAACCTTCTTCAACCTCGACCCCAAGGGCGTTGAGTTCGTATTTAACCTCAACTTCCTCGGCACGCTTCTCCCCACGCAGGTATTCGCAAAGGATATGATTGAAAGAAACGCCATTATCGTAAACGTTTCTTCCATGAACGCCTTCTGCCCCTTAACAAAGATTCCGGCATATTCCGGTGCCAAGGCCGCTATCTCGAACTTTACCCAGTGGCTGGCTGTTCACTTCTCCAAGGTCGGCATCCGTGTAAACGCCATTGCCCCCGGCTTCTTTGTAACAAACCAAAACCGTGCCCTTCTGATGAATGAGGACGGCTCCTATACCGATCGCTCCCGCAAAATCCTGTCCCAGACGCCCATGGATCGCTTCGGCGAAGCGGAAGAGCTTTTGGGCACACTCCTTTGGCTGTGCGATAACGGTGCTTCCGGCTTTGTAAACGGCGTCGTGGTCCCTGTTGACGGCGGTTTTGCCGCATACTCCGGCGTATAAAAAAGGAGGAGACACTAATGGTTTACGAAAGTGCAAAAGGCCTTTCCGAGGCGGAGCTTCGCAGTGCCCTTGAAAAGTCCGTCGAAGGCAAAAGCCTAAAAAAAGTCCTGCTTATCCCCCCGGATTACACCCGTATGTACAGCGGTGCTGGGGATATTACCCGTATCTACTACGAGCTTTTAAAGGAAAGTTGCGAAATTGACATCCTTCCCGCCCTCGGCACCCACGTGCCCATGACGGAGGCGGAATGGGTCGCCTTCTTCGGGCCGGACGTTCCCTTCGACCGTATGCTCGTCCATAACTGGAAGACGGACGTTGTGAAAATCGGCGAAGTGCCAGCAGAGTTCGTTTCCGAGGTTTCCGAAGGCCTTGTCAATAACAAAATTGACGTGGAAGTCAACCGCCGCCTCCTCGACCCGTCCTATGACCTGATTATCTCTATCGGACAGGTTGTGCCCCACGAGGTTGTGGGTATGGCCAACTACTCCAAGAACATTTTCGTCGGCTGTGGCGGTAACAGTATGATTAACAGCTCCCATATGCTGGGTGCCTTCTATGGCATGGAACGGATTATGGGCAAGGATTTCTCTCCGGTTCGTAAGGTCTTTGACTATGCACAGGAGAATTTCATGTCCGACGTTCCCCTCCTGTTTGTGCTGACAGTAACCACCAACGTAGGCGATGATATTTTCATTCACGGTCTGTATATCGGCTCTGAGCGTTCCTATTTTGAAAAGGCCGTTGCAAAGAGCCAGGACACAAACTTTACCTATGTAGACGCACCGCTTAAAAAGGTGGTTGTGTACCTTGATCCCCGTGAATTTAAGAGCACCTGGCTTGGTAACAAGTCCGTGTACCGTACCCGTATGGCGATTGCCGACGGCGGCGAGCTGATTGTGCTTGCCCCCGGTATCCGTATGTTCGGTGAGGACGAGGAAAATGACCGTCTTATCCGTAAGTATGGCTATGTGGGGAGAGAAAACGTGCTGAAGCTGGTGGACGAAAACAAGGATTTACAGGAAAATCTTTCCGTTGCCGCCCATCTGATTCACGGCTCCTCCGACGGTCGCTTCTCCATTACCTACTGCACCGAACAGGTGACGAAGGAGGAAGTGGAGGGCGTTGCGTTTTGCTACATGCCCTATAAGGAAGCCGCCGCAAAGTATGACCCCGCGGTTTTGAAGGACGGCTTTAATACCCTGCCGGACGGCGAAGAAATCTACTATATCAGCAACCCTGCACTGGGACTTTGGGATGTAAAAAAGGCGCAGAGCGCAAAAAAAGAATAGAAAAAGATGAATAAAAAAGCCGTGTCTACCGAAAGGAACACGGGTAGGGGCTGTCTCACTAAAACTGTGAGACAGCCCCTTTGCTCTTTTCGTCCATTCTACATCTTTTTTTCCTATCCCCGGTAAGCAAGTGCGGGGGTGGGCGTTATTCTATTACGTCGACAACCTTCAGTTTATCTCCTTCTACCACAAAATGTATGTCCATATCTGCAAACTGCATCCGGTACACCCTTTCCGGGTCCTCCTGATAGGAGGGGCGGGGGTCCTGGGCAAGACAGTCCAGGAGTGCCTGCCGCTTGTCCGGGGCAATTTTCTCCAGAAGGTGAGGCGGAAAATCCACGGAAAGGGCGTAGTCACGCACCTCGTCCGCATAGCCGCCTACGGCATCGGGCACGCAGTCCGCAAAGGGAAGATAGGGCTTTATGTCCAGGATAGGCGTGCCGCTGAGAAGGTCTGCCCCCGAAACCAGCAAAACGTGTCCCGCCTCCGTTTCCTCCACCCCCAGAAGCCGGACGCAGGAAAGCCCGATGGGATTAGGGCGGAAGGGGGAACGGCTTGCAAAAACGCCCACCCGTTTGTTGCCGCCGAGCCTGGGCGGCCGCACAGTCGGAGACCAGCCCTCCCGGTGGGCTTTTGAGAAATCAAACAGCAGCCACAGATGGGAAAAGCCCTCCAGCCCCCTTAGAGCCTCCGGATTTCGGAAGGCAGGCAAAAAGACAATCCGCCCCAAAAGCGACGGTACACAGCCGCTTTGCCGGGGAATACCGAATTTTTCTTTGAAATCTGTTTCTATGTGGGCAATGGGGGTAATAACCATGTTTCTCTGCCTTTCTTCTGTTTAGAATATCGCCTTGTTTGCATATATTATATCATATTTTTTTAAATAGTAGCAGAATTTAACGTTTTTTTGTTTTGTTCTTGACAAAAAATTTTAAGCTCTGTATCATGTATGTAAAAAAAGGAGGTATAAAATTATGCATAAAATCACAGTTCCCTATGGTCTTCATTCTATACTGCATTACGGCGACGAAGCTACGCTTTCTGAATTAAAAAGAGGTAAAGTTGACCGGATTTTTATTTATGTTCCCAGTGTTTTTGAAGATTCGCCCCAGCGGAAAGAAATGCTGGCAAATCTGTCTGAAAAGCTCCGCTTTTTTGAAGAAAACGGCCTGGAAACCGGCGTCTGGGTCAGTCCCCTTCTTGGTTTTGGCGGCGATAGCGAGGGGCATACCGCCTATACAAGCGTGCGAAAACTGCATGACGGCACGGAATATGTGGGCGTTTGCTGTCCTCTGGATCCCGCCTTTGTGGAGGGTGCCGGAAACTACTTGAACGCCGTTGCCAAATCCGGTGCAAAAATTATTCTTCTTGATGATGAATACTGTCTCAGCGGCCGTTCGGACGGCGGTATCGGCTGCTGCTGTGACAAGCATCTTCGGCTGTATGCTGACCGGGTGGGCGAATATATGACCCCTGAAGAAATCCGCAACAAGGCCTTCTTTGGCGAAGGCAACAAATACCGGGATGCCTGGATGGATTTACAAGGCGAAACCCTGCGTCATCTCGCAGAGCAGCTCCGTGAGGCAGTGAACGAAGCTGACCCCTCTGTCCGTCTTGGCTTCTGTGCAGGCCGGACCCATTGGGACGTTGAAGGCATCGATGCCATCGAGCTTGCCAAGGCGTTTGCAGGAGACACAAAGCCCATTCTCCGTCTTGCCGGCGGCCCCTGGTGGGCCCGGCAACGCAGCGAGGTCTGGGCAGGGGGCATAGCAGGCCCCATTGAAGCGGCCAGACTCCAGGCCTATTGGTGCATCGGCGAGAATATTGAAATTTTCAGCGAAGGCGATGTATTTCCCCGTCCCCGTTTTGATGTGCCGGCCAATCTTCTGGAAGGCTTTGATATGGTCCTTCGTGCCGACGGCAATCTGGATGGTTGCCTGAAATATATGCTGGATTATTTCGGCGAACCCACCTACGAAACCGGATATATCGACAGACACGCCCGGAATCAGCACCTCTATCAGGGCATTGACAGTATGTTCGACGGCAAACAGGCGGTAGGTGTGAATGTTTTTGAAAATATGTTCCTGCTCCGTGACAGAACCTTCCCCGATAAGAAGGAAGATTTTGATTACGGCGATTTTCCTGCAAATAACAATAAATGCCGGGTTTTGCCTACGGCCTCCCAGGTGTTTGCCATTGAAAACTCTCTGCCTATGACCTATGGCGATTTAACGGTACCCACCCTTGTGTTTGGCGAAAATGCCTGTCGTCTGCCCGAAGATACTCCCTATCTGATTGTAGACGGCCGTGCCGCAGAAATTCTTAGGAAGCGTGGCGTGGACGTGGGGCTTGTCAGTAGTGCGCTACTCCGTGGTACAGCGAAGGAAGTGGATGCCGAAACCGGCGAAAACGAGAAAACAGCTTCCTCCCAGATAGTTTACCGCACGGTGCTCAAGACCGGTGCGAACGTACGGAGCTATTATGTAGTGGGAGAAGAAAAAATCCCCGCCATGTATCTGTATGAAAACGAAAAGGGGCAGAAATTCGCCGTGTATACCTTCGATGCATACCAGTGTCGCTCTGCCGGCGGCGGCCCCGGCCGGATGTTTGCCGGGTACGGACGGCAACGGCGGCTGTATGATGCCCTCCAGTGGCTGACCGGCAAAAAACTCGCCGCCACCAGCATGGGGAATCCCTTCCTGCATATCCTCAGTAAGGAAAAAGACGGCAGACTGGCCGTTGGACTTTGGAATTTCTTTGAGGATGAAGTGTTCGAGCCTACTGTACAGCTTGGCCGTGCCTATGAAAACATCCGCTTCTTAAATTGTGACGGTGTCTTAGGCGGCGACATTGTGCGGCTTTCCGCACCCATTATGCCCTTTGGTTTTGCGGCATTTGAGGTATGGTAAAAAATTAAATAAAACCCTTGACATCCCCTGTTTTCTGTGGTATACTGTTTGTCAGTGTAAACCACGGGCTTGTAGCTCAGCTGGGAGAGCGCTGCGTTCGCAACGCAGAGGTCGAGGGTTCGAGCCCCTTCAGGTCCACCAAAAAGAAACGACAATTTTCGACAAGAAAGTTGTCGTTTCTTTTTGTTCTATTATCTTTTCACTTTTCTATCTTCGCTTTTCTCTAAAATTGTCGTTTCCAGATAAGAGATAAAAGATAAAAGAGAAGAAAAAAGGTAGTTTTGCTCCGCAAAACATTGAATTCTATATAGAATTATGATATGCTAAATTTGAGGTGGAAATAAATGGAAAGTCCACTTTTAAATACATCAGCACAAGAGAACCGTCCCCTTGTGTTACCCTTGTGTTATTGTTGATTTCTGAATTTAAGGGGAGTAGTCCCCTTTATTTTTTTAAAGGTTTTTATAAAATAACTGATATCGTTAAAGCCACATGAAAGAGCAATTTCTGTAATGCTTGAATTTGTTTTTAAAAGCTTTCCTGCAGCTCTCTCAACTCTGTAAAGAATTAAATATTGCATAGGTGTTTTTGCGGTCATTTTTTTAAAAAATGAGCAAAAATATTTCTCTGACATAGCCGAATGTACTGAAATATCTGAAAGTGTCAGCTGCTTGTCATAGTTACTTCTTATATAAGAAAGTGCAGCTTTAAGCCTTGCAAGGTCATTATTTTGAGCATTATGTGAAGCTAAAGATGAAGAGGTGTAGAGGTTTTTATCTATTATAGCCCCAAGCATATTATAAAGTGCGCTAAGGACAGAAAATTTATAGCCCGAATGTGAGGATGCCATAGAGTCAAAAAGATAATTAACAGCCATTGAAAAGGGTGATGATAAATCAGAGTGATATTCCAAAACCAAAATATCGTGGTTTAAAATGCCCTCAATAAAAAAACGACAGCTTTCATCAGCAGTTAAAAGCATATCAAGACGCATAACAATACATTCGTAAAAACATTCACCTATTGGTGATGCCCCGTGAACAGTTTCGGGGTTTACAAATATAATATCCCCTTTTTCTAAAGTATATTCCCTTTCGTTAAGTTTAACTAAAAGCTTTCCCGAAATAATTCGTATAAGCTCAATTTCGTTATGCCAGTGAGAAGACATTTCGTAGCGGGGATGATTTTTATCAACTTTATACAGTTCAATGGGAAAGTGTTCGGTGCCTCTTTCTATAAGCTCGTTGTATATCATAATAAAATTCCTTATAAATGTGAAAATAATTATATTTTTGTCTATTATAACACAAGAAAGGATATAAATGCAAGTATTATAATTATATTAGGAAAAGGAACTGTGAATATGTTAAAAGGAATACCGAAAATTATTTCGCCTGAACTTTTAAAAGTTTTATGCGAAATGGGACATAGCGACACTATAGTTTTAGCAGACGGGAATTTTCCTGCCGAATCTATCGGAAAGAATTCAAAGGTAATTCGTGCAGACGGACACAGTATAACAGACTTGCTTGATGCAATTTTAAAGCTGTTTCCCCTTGATACTTATGTTGAAAAGCCTGTATCTTTAATGTAGGTAATGCCCGGAGATAAGGTGGAAACACCTATATGGGATGAGTATAAGAAAATTGTATCAAAAGCAGATGAGCACGGAAAAGAAGCGTTTCAGGAAGTAGAGCGGTTTAAGTTTTATGAAGATGCAAAAAAAGATTATGCAGTAGTTGCAACAAGCGAAACTGCACTTTATGCAAACATAATACTTCAAAAAGGTGTTATATAAAATAAAAAAGGAGTGTTTTTAAAATGGCAAAAAGCAGACTTATAGGAGATTACCCTGTAATAGGTATTAGACCTACGATTGACGGAAGAAGAGGACCTTTAAAGGTTCGTGAATCACTTGAAGACCAGACAATGAATATGGCAAAAGCGGCAGCAAAGTTAATTACAGAAAATCTTAAATACTCAAACGGCGAGCCCGTTAAAACAGTTATAGCAGACACAACAATCGGAAGAGTAGCAGAGGCTGCAGCATGTGCAGAAAAGTTTAAAAAAGAAGGGGTGGATATCACCTTAACAGTTACTCCGTGTTGGTGCTATGGAAGTGAAACTATGGATATGGACCCTATGACAATAAAAGGTGTATGGGGCTTCAACGGAACAGAACGTCCGGGTGCAGTTTATCTTGCAGCGGTGCTTGCAAGCCATGCGCAAAAAGGACTTCCTGCTTTTGGTATATACGGACATGACGTTCAGGATGCAGACGATACATCAATTCCTGCTGATGTATCAGAAAAAATCTTAAGATTTGCCCGTGCAGCAGTTGCAGCTGCTACAATGAGAGGAAAGTCTTATCTCCAGATAGGCTCTGTATGTATGGGTATCGGCGGCTCTATCATAGACCCTGCATTTATTGAAGAATATCTCGGAATGCGTGTTGAATCTGTTGATGAAGTTGAAATTATAAGACGAATGACAGAGGGCATTTACGACAAGGCTGAATTTGAAAAAGCACTAAGCTGGGCAAAAGAAAAATGTATAATGGGCTTTGATAAAAACCCTGAAGATATGCAGATTTCCGATAAGGAAAAGGAAGAACAGTTTGAATTTGTTGTTAAAATGATGTGCATTATAAAAGACCTTATGAACGGCAATGAAAATCTTCCCGAAGGTTCAGAAGAAGAAAGAGTTGGTCATAATGCAATAGCTGCAGGCTTCCAGGGACAAAGACAATGGACAGACTTTTATCCTAACTGCGATTTCCCTGAATCAATGCTTAACACATCCTTTGACTGGAACGGAGCAAGAGAACCATATATTCTTGCAACAGAAAACGACGTGTTAAACGGTCTTGGAATGTTATTTGGAAAGCTTCTTACAAACAGAGCACAGATGTTTGCTGATGTGAGAACATACTGGAGTGCTGATGCAGTTAAAAAAGCAGCAAATTATGATATAACAGGAAAAGCAAAAGAATCAGACGGTTTTATTCACCTTATAAACTCAGGTGCTTGTTGTCTAGATGCTTGCGGTGAGGTTAAGGATAAAGATGGAAATCCTGTTATGAAGGAATGGTACGATATGACAGCTGCTGATATTGATACCGTTATGAAGTCTGCAACCTGGAATATGGCAGACCTTGGCTATTTCAGAGGCGGCGGCTTCTCTTCAAGATTTTTAACAAGAAGCGAAATGCCTGCCACAATGATAAGACTTAACCTTGTAAAAGGCTTAGGCCCTGTTTTACAGATAGCAGAGGGCTGGACAGTTAATCTTCCTGATGAGGTTTCAGACATTCTCTGGAAGAGAACAGACTACACATGGCCCTGCACATGGTTTGCACCAAGAGTAACAGGCGAGGGTGCATTTAAGAGTGCTTATGATGTAATGAATAACTGGGGAGCAAATCACGGTGCGATAAGCTATGGGCACATAGGTGCAGACCTTATCACTCTTTGCTCTATTTTAAGAATTCCTGTTTGTATGCATAATGTTCCCGAAGAAAAGATTTTCAGACCAGCAGCATGGAATGCATTCGGAATGGATAAAGAAGGACAAGACTACAGAGCTTGCCAGACTTACGGACCTATGTATAAAAATATAAGATAATTTTCAAAAAGCAGTCGTAAAAAAGAAGTGTGAGAATATTTTAAGAAAGAAATATTCTCAAGTGTTTAAATGATATTTTAATTTATATATAAAACAAAAATATCATTATGGTTCTGCTTTCCCAGAAAAAACGACTTGTTTTCGACAAGTCGTTTTTTTAACGATATAAATTTCTGATTTTCGATATGTCATAATTGACTCGATATAAGCTGGATGCCGGTAAGGAAGAATTGCCTTAAAACAGGAAATTTCAGCGCCTAATTGCGTTAAAAACACTTGAAATCCGCCAGGATATCTTCGTGTTTTTGCCTTTATGCTGACGCACGCGATATGTTGCCTTAGTGCAGTAAGATTTATATCATATCGAATTTGTAGGGACAGGCGTACTCTAAAGGACAGTCGGCAATATAAAGGGAATATAAAAAAGTCAGGAAAGCTTTCTTTCATAAATCCCTTTATAAAACCGGATTTTTTTCACGTACCTTTCCGTTTCCGGGAAGGGAATATCCCGGAGGGTTTTGCCGTCGAGGGAGTAGCGGCTATCCCGAAGCCAGGTATTAACGCGGCCTTGTCCGGCGTTATATGCCGCCACGGCACATTCCTCCTCGCCGTCATACAGTGTAAGGAGATATCCGAGATAATACGCCCCAAGGGGGATGTTTTCTTCCGGGTTCAGCAGGTCCTCGGCAGGCAGACCTGTCTTTTTACCGCACCAGACGGCCGTTTCCTCCATAAGCTGCATGAGACCCTTTGCCCCCTTTTTCGATACGGCTTCCGCATCGAAATTACTTTCCGCCTTCATAAGGGCATACAAAAGGGCCGGCGAAATGCCGTTTTCCTCTGCCGCCGCCGTCACCGCGTCGCAATATGGCATGGGGAAAAGACGTTCCATGCTTACATGTACCCCAAAAAGCAAAATGCCGACCGTTATACATACTGCCAGAAGCCGTTTCAGGCTCCCCCGTTTCTTTTTTCTCAATTTGAAAACCATTCCTTTATATACCTTGCCGCTTTTTCCTCTGCTGTCCGCCTGTCGCCGTCATTATGCAGCACCGCATCGGCAGTTGCGGCGTATTCCGCGTCCGACACCTGTGCCCCAAGCCGTTCCAGTGCCATTTCCTCCGTAATCCCGTCCCGTTCCATAATTCGCCGCACCCGGCATTCCTTCGGAGCTGTCACCACCAGCGTCCTGTCACAAAAGACGCCGAAGGTGTTGGGCAGCGGGGCATCCATGACTACATTTTTCTCCCCCGCCGCCTGTTTTTCCATTTCTTCTATAATATATTTATGGGTGATGTCGTTTAGAAGACGTAGCTTTTCCCTGTCACTAAATGCGGTCTTCCCCAGCTTCTGCCGATGAAGCCGCCCGTCCGGCAAAAGAAAATCCGTGCCGAACGCCGCCACCAGTGCCGCATACGCCGCACCGCCGGGCTCTGCGATTTCCCGGGCAATCCGGTCTGCATCAATCAGCCGGTAGCCTGCCGCCTGAAACAAAGACGCAATATAGCTCTTTCCACTACCACTACCGCCGGTAAGCCAGATTTTCATAGTGGTTCCCCTTTCCTATTTGGCATCGTACCAACGCCTTCCTATCCCGGCCTCTACCAGAAGGGGAACTGCCATTTCCACTGCCCCTTCCATTTCCCGTTTCATCAGTGCCGCCACGGCTTCTGCCGCATCGATAGGTGCTTCCACCAGCAGCTCGTCATGCACCTGCAAAACGAGACGGGCCTCGGGTACCTCCCTCTCCAGTGCCGCATCCACCCGGAGCATGGCAAGCTTGATAATATCCGCCGCACTGCCCTGGATGGGGGCGTTCATCGCCACACGCTCGCCAAAAGCACGGATATTGAAGTTGGATGCCTCGATTTCGGGAATATACCGCCGTCTGCCCAGCATAGTCTTGGCAAAACCGTTTTTCCGGGCAAATTCCTTTGCCGATTCCATAAAGTCCCGGACGCCGCTGTAGGTGCCAAAATAGCTGTCAATGTAGGCTTTGGCTTCCTTTCGGGAGGTTTTCAGATCCCCGGCAAGCGAAAAGTCGCCCATGCCGTAGATAATGCCGAAATTGATGGTTTTGGCACGGCTTCGCATCTGGGGCGTGACCATATATTCCGCCACGCCGAAAATTTCCGCCGCCGTTTTCGTATGAATATCCGCATTTTCCAAAAATGCCGCCTGCATCCGGCTGTCACCGGACATATGTGCCAGCACGCGAAGCTCAATCTGGGAATAGTCCGCATCCACCAGCACAAACCCTTCCTTTGCGGTAAAGACCTTACGGATTTCCCGTCCCAGCTCCGTTTTTACCGGAATATTCTGCAAATTGGGGTCGGAGGAGGAAAGGCGGCCGGTAGCGGTCACCGTCTGATGGAAGGTGGAGTGAATCCGTCCGGTTTTCGCATGAATCATGGGCAAAAGCCCTTCCGCATAGGTGGATTTCAGCTTTGCCAGCTGACGGTATTCCAGTATATCGTCAATAATGGGGTGCTTGCCCCGTAGCTTTTCCAGCGTCCCGGCATCGGTGGAATAGCCGGTTTTCGTCTTTTTTGCCGCCGGCAGACCCAGTGTTTCAAACAAAACGACGCCGAGCTGCTTGGGTGACTGTATATTGAAGGTCTCCCCTGCACCGGCATAAATCGCCGTTTCCAGGCCGGAAAGGCTTTGGGAAAGCACATCGGAAAGGGCAGAAAGCTGTTCGCCGTCCGCTAAAATTCCCGCGTGCTCCATTTTTGCCAGTGCCCATACGGTGGGTTTTTCCAGTGAAAAATACAGCTCGGTCTGCTCCCTCGAATCCATTTCTGCCCGGAGCACCGTCTCCAGATGGGGCAAAAGGCTTGCGGCGGCGGCACAGTCCGCCGGTCGCTTTCCAAGATATGTTTCGCAAATATCATCCAGGGCATACCGGCTTGCCGCCGGGTCCAAAAGATAGGCGGCAATTTCCGTATCAAATGCCGCACCCCGAAACCGGATGCCCTGCCACAGAAGCTGTACCATGGTTTCCTTCAGATTATGTCCGGATTTTTCCACATCCTCCCGGGCAAACAGGGCATCTGCCGCCGCTTTGGGCAAGGTATAGACCGCGTCCCCTGCCGTAGCGAAGACCGTTTCTCCGTCCCGGCAGAAATAGATCTTTTTTTCGTTTTCCAGCTCTCCGGCATAGGGCAAAGCCGTCACACAAACCGCTTCCGCCGCCGCCTCCTTGGGAAGAGAAAGCTCCTCGAGGAGTGCTTTAAAGTCCAGACGGCGGAAAAGGGCACCCAGTGCCTCGGTATCATAGGGCTTCGTCGCAAAAGCGTCCATATCTTCGGCGAGGGGCACCTCCCGGCAGATTCTGCCCAGCTCACGGCTGAGGAAGGCAAGCTCCCTGCCCTCGGTAAGCTTTGTAAGTAAGGCACCCTTTTGGTCTGCCAGATTTTGATACACGCCTTCCAGTGTGCTATACCGCTGAATTAAGGAAAGTGCCGTTTTTTCGCCCACACCGCGGACGCCGGGAATATTGTCAGAGCTATCCCCCATCAGGCCCTTCACTTCAATGAGTGCTTCAGGCAAAACGCCGTATTTTTCCGTCACCTCTTTGGGACCGAATTCCACCGTTTCCGTTTTGCCCATGCGGGTGGTTGTGAGCAGAATGTGGGTTTTCTCGCTTGCAAGCTGGAGGTCGTCCCTGTCCCCGGTGAGAATCCGGCAGTCCGCCCCGGCTTCCTCGCACAGTCTTGCCACCGTGCCGATGATATCGTCTGCCTCGTAGCCCTCTTTTTCTAAAATGGGTACACGCATCGCCGTCAGAATCTCCTTCAGTACCGGCAACTGCTCCGCAAGCTCCGCCGGCATTTTTTGCCGGGTGGCTTTATATTCGTTGTAGGCTTTATGCCGGAAGGTGGGGGCAGGCAGGTCGAATGCCACCGCCACCGCCTCCGGTGCTTCGGTACGGATTGTCCGCAAAAACGTCACTAAAAAGCCATAAATCCCCCCGGTATGGAGCCCGTCCGGTGCCGTTAGGTAGGGGATGGCGTAAAAGGCGCGGTTTAATATGCTGTTTCCGTCCAGAATCAGTAGCTTCATAGGCGTATCCTTTCCGTTTTTTACCGTAGTTCTGTAACAATTATACACCATTTCTGCCCAAATTACAATAAAATCTTTTCGGTAGTGCAGTAAGACTTGACAAATGCAGGAAAACAGGTATAGTATATGCGAAGCATTTACCATGCGAAATGCCTCGCTTTTTTCCGCAAAAAGCGGCGGCGGCAGAAAAGATATATAAAAAAAATATAAGAAAGTCTTGCATTTTTTGCGGGAATCATCTATAATAGCTATGTATTCCCAATATACTTTAGGTAAAAAGCAGAAAGGAAGAAAAAAATGGTATTTGAAAAAGTAGCAGAAATTATTGCCGACCAGCTCGGTATAGACGTAGCAAGCATTTCGGAAGAGGATGCATTCATCGATACCTTAGGTGCCGATTCTCTTGACATTGTGGAGCTGATTATGGCATTTGAGGATGAATTTTCTCTCTCAATTTCCGACGAGGATGCAGAAAGCATCCGCACAGTCGGCGATGCAGTAGCCTATATTAAATCCCATGCCTGATTCGCTTTCGTTTTTTGAAACGCTTTTGCACCATACTTTCCAAAACCCTGCCTATCTTCTGGAAGCCATTTCCCATAGCTCCTACGCCAATGAGAACAAGCTTCCCTGTAACGAACGGCTGGAGTTTTTAGGGGACGCTGTCCTCAGTATTGTCGTGAGCGAATATCTGTTCAACCGAAGGCCCGCCATTTCCGAAGGGGATATGTCCCGGATTCGTGCCCAGAGCGTCTGCGAAACGGCACTGGCGGCCCATGCCCGGAAAATGGGCATAGGCCCCTATCTGCGGCTTGGCAAGGGAGAAGCCGCCTCCGGCGGCAGTGACCGTGCCTCTGTCCTGGCAGATGCCATGGAAGCCCTTATTGCCGCACTGTATTTGGACGGTGGACGAAAAGCCGCAACAGCGTTTGTGCTTTCGTTCCTTACGGAGACCATTGAACAGGCGATCGATGGCGGAGCGGCCCGGGATTATAAAACGGCATTGCAGGAAAAGTATCAGGGAAAAAACGCTTCCCCCCTCACCTACAAGGTCATCCGGGAAAGCGGGCCGGATCATGCAAAGGAATTTACCGTTTCGGTGTTTCGGGACGAAGTGTGTCTGGGCACGGGAAGCGGACGAACAAAAAAAGCGGCGGAACAGGCCGCGGCGAAAAAAGCACTGGAGGGTACGGCATGAAGGCCCACATGAACGTTCCTATCTTTATTCCCCATCTGGGCTGTCCGCATAACTGTGCTTTTTGCAGCCAGAAGTCAGTCACGAATGTACAGGCGGCGCCTTCTCCCGAAAGCGTCGCTTTTTCCATAAAAAAACAGCTTGCCACCCGTGGCGACCGTATAGCGGAAATCGCCTTCTTCGGCGGTAGCTTTACGGGGATTCCCAAGGCAAAGCAGGCGGCGTATCTCGAAAGCGTGCAGCCCTTTCTAAAAAGCGGCGAGGCGGAAAGCCTTCGTATTTCCACCCGTCCCGATTATGTGGACAAGGAAACGGTTGCCTTCTTAAAGGCTTACGGCGTGAAAACCGTAGAGCTGGGGGCACAGTCCATGTGTGACAGGGTGCTCCGGGCGGCAAACCGGGGACACACGGCGGCGGATACGGTAGCGGCGTGTGCACATATTCTTTCCGGCGGATTAAGGCTGGGCTTGCAGATGATGACGGGCCTTCCGGCATCCACCCCGGCGGACGAGATGGAAACGGCACGGCAGTTTGTGGCACTGGGGGCATCCGATGCCCGGATTTATCCCACCGTTGTTTTTTTTGATACAGATCTGTATTCCCAATTTTTGTCCGGGGAATATACACCCCCCTCCATGGAGGAGACCGTAGAGAGAGCGGCGGCATGCCTTGCCGTTTTAGAGGAAGGCGGCGTGCAGGTCATTCGCATCGGCCTCCAGGAAACGGAGACTCTAGGCGGCTGTGCGGCGGCCGGGGCCTATCACCCGGCGATGGGCGAGATGGTCCGTGCCCGGCTTTGGCGAAACAGGCTGGAGACGGCGGCGAATACCCTCGGCGGCCGGGAACTCACGGTCTTCTGCCCGGAGCGACTGACCTCCCTTGTTTTGGGACATAAGCGGGAAAATTTTTTATATATCACCGAAAAATACGGCATAAAACTACAGCTTCGGCGTGGAGAAGTGCCCGCCCTTTCCGACGGAGAAAAATGGGTGGCGCTATAACATTTGCCGAAGAGAAAGGAAAAAAACGATGATCGAAATATCCAAAAATCTGGAAGCCCTGCACCAAAAAAGCGGGTTTATCTGTGACATGGACGGTGTGATTTACCACGGCTCTAAGCTTTTGGAGGGCGTGGACAAGTTCCTCGACTGGATTCATAAGGAAAAAAAGAACTTTCTTTTTTTAACAAACAGCAGTGAGCGTTCGCCTCGCGAGCTTTCCCAGAAGCTTGCACGGCTCGGTCTTGATATTGACCCGTCCCACTTCTACACCAGTGCACTGGCAACCGCTTCCTTCCTTGCCAGCCAGTGTCCCGGCGGCAGTGCATATGTCATCGGCGAGCCGGGGCTTACCGGTGCTTTATATGATGCAGGCATTTCCATGAACGACTATAATCCCGACTATGTGGTAGTAGGAGAAAGCCGTTCCTACAATATTGAAAAAATTGAGCACGCCATTCATCTGGTGCTGGCAGGTGCGAAGCTCATCGGCACGAATACGGACCTTACAGGCCCGTCCGAACGGGGGATTCTCCCTGCGTGCCGGGCGCTCGTGGCCCCCATTGAGCTGGCAACGGGACGAAGTGCCTATTTCATCGGCAAGCCTAACCCCATTATTATGCGGCACGCCATGAAGAAGCTGGGCACAAGACGGGAGGAGACCGCCATTGTAGGCGACAGAATGGACACCGATATCCTCTCCGGTATCCAGACGGAAATTGACACGGTGCTGGTGCTCAGCGGCGTAACCGGTGAAAAAGAGCTTGCCGAGGCTTCCTACCGTCCCACCTACATTCTGCCGGGCGTGGGCCATATTCCGCCGCAATGAGAGTATTTGTTGCCGGACAAAATGATGCAGGTCGCCGGGTCGATGCGTTTTTTACCCGGCTGATGCCCTCTGCACCGAAAAGTCTTATCTATAAATACATCCGTACCGGAAAAATTAAAATTAACGGGAAAAAGCCAAAGCCGGAAATGCGGCTTTCAGAGGGCGATGAAATCAAGTATTTCGGGGATGATACCCTGCTGGAAACCAAAACGACGGCACCGCCTGCCGCTTCCCCTGTAACCGTTTTATATGAGGACGAGGAAATCGCCCTTTTATATAAGCCGCCCGGCGTGGCCACACAGCCGGATAAAACCCACACGTCCGATACGCTTGTGGACCGATTTTTATGGCATCTGTACCGGACCGGTGTCTTTGTACCCGGCGGGGAGAACACCTTTATGCCGGCACTTTGTAACCGGCTGGACTTTAACACCCGCGGCATTGTCATCGGTGCGAAAACGTTGCCGGCACTGCGGGCAATGAATGAGAAAATCCGGCTTCGCCTTGTGCGGAAGCTGTATCTTTGCCGGGTGGAGGGCGTGCCGGAGCCCCGGGAAGGCCGGATTTCCGCCGCACTCATAAAAAACGAAAAGGAAAATATCAGCCATATCGGCGAAGGGGGAAAGGCGGCGGTGACGGCGTACCGCACGCTATCCTCGGACGGAAAGCATAGCCTTGTGGAGGCGGAGCTCCTGTCCGGGCGTTCCCACCAGATTCGCGTGCATATGGCGTCCATAGGCTGTCCCCTCCTGGGCGACCCCAAATACGGCAGCGGCGGCAGCGGACAGGCTCTTTGTGCGTGGAAGGTGGAATTTGCCTTTCTGCCGGACGGCGGCGTGCTGGACGGGCTTTGCGGCAAGTGCTTCACCCTTCCCGAAGACCTACTGTAAGGAGAATCCTATGAGTAATTTTTTTGCCCTTTTATCCAGAATGAAATATATTGACCGGTGGGCACTGATGCGTTCCACCCGCCGGGAGACCTTAAGCGAGCATACGCTGGAGGTGGCAATGCTTGCCCATGCCCTGGCGGTACTGGGCAATACGTATCTCGGAAAAAGCTATGACCCGGCACAGTGTGCTCTAATTGCCCTGTACCATGATGCCACGGAGATTATCACCGGCGATATGCCCACCCCCGTAAAATATAAAAATCCCCACCTCTCCTCTGCCTATAAGGCCATGGAGGCGGAGACGGAGAAAAAGCTATTGTCCATGCTTCCAAAGGAGCTGCAGCCGGCATTTTCCCCGCTTCTCTCCCCGGAAAAGAATGAGGCACTTCGCCTTGTGAAGGCGGCAGATAAGCTTTCCGCCTATATCAAGTGCATCGAAGAGGAAAAAAGCGGCAACCGGGAATTTTCTGCCGCGAGAGAAACGATAAAAGCCGCACTGGACGGGTGCGGCGTAGAAGAGGTACAGCTGTTCTTTTCTTCCTTTATGGACGGCTACGGAAAAACCTTGGACGCCCTCACTCTGTAAGCTCTGCCCGGTACTGCCGGGGAGACCGTCCGAATTTTTCCCGGAACATACGGGAGAACAAAAGCGAATCCGCATAGCCCACAGAAGCGGCAATATCGGAAACCGATTTATCGGAGCTGCGCAGCATATTGGCTGCGCTTTTCATTTTTAGGTCAATGGCATACTGCTGGGGCGACAGGCCCATATACTTTTTGAACACCGCACACAGATAGCTTCGGTCAATGGCAATCTGCCGTGCCAGCTCCGCTACCGAAATGCGGCGGCTTAGGTTTGCGTGAATGAACATCGCCGCCTCCTCCGCATAGATTCTGCCGCTGGAACGGTGCACATAATCCGGCGTTCCTGCCGCCAGATAGGACAGAATTTCGTAAAGCTTCCCCAGCCGGGCAAACCGTTCCCGGCTTGTGCGGCAGTTGCCGCTTTGGGCAAAGGCGCGCATCAAGGGCGTGATTTCGTCTCGGTTTTCCACATGGAGCACAGGGCTTAGGGCAGAAATGGACGCAAAGATATTCCCGGCATCCATGCCGGAAAGCCCAATCCATACATAGTGCCACGGCCGATCCCGATCAGCCTCGTAATAGGTGATTTCCTCCGGGCGAATCAAAAAGACATCCCCGGCAGAAAGGGCATACCGGGTGCCCTGCGTTTCAAAAATGCCACAGCCTTCTATGATATAATGGAGAAGATAGTAGTGCCGGGCACAGGGACCATAGCTGTGCCCCGGCGGACAGACCTGCTCGCCGGCATAAATAACACCCAGCCCGTTTACTAAATCACTCAAATTTGTATTTTCAGAATGCATGGCTTCCCTCCTGTCGGGAGAATGTTACTCACAGCACAGCGTGACCGTCTCCCCGTTATGGTAATGCTCTCTTTTTCGCACGGCTTCGTCCCGAATCCAAGCATTATAGTCACATTCCCCTTCGCCGAGACACCACTGGTATTTCTGTCCCGCCAAGGTGCCCGAAAACCGTGCCTCGGACGTAGCCCACAGGCAGATGGCCGGGTCAATCAGCTGGTACAGTCCCTTGTCGCCGCCAAGGAGACCGTGGTGGGTCACCTGGAAAATATCGCTCTTCATATAATCGCCGTAGGTATAGGCGATTCTGCGGCAGGCATCGTGCATACAGTCTCCCAGGAAAAGGGCAGTTTTGCCACCGGCAAACCGCATCCGCCATGCCGCACTTGCACAGTTTGCGGTCATAAAGGCATGGGGAAACAGTAAATCGCTCGTCCAGAGGATTTCCACTTCTACCTCCGGAAACCGGTACACCTGTCCCGTGTGCAGTGGGTAGAACACGGCATCCGGGTAATTTTGCCGGATGCTGCATGCCAAGGCTGCCGCATCCGCCTTTGCCTCTTCCGTGTCCTGGAAGGAAAACGGTACGGTGTCAAGGTCCGGGAACTGGTATGCCACGGCGGCGACCTCTACCTGTTCTCTGTATGTACGCATAAATTCCGTTGCCAGCTGTACGTGGTCCACATCCTGGTGGGAAAACAGCCAGAGGGCGATGCGTGGCTTTTCCCCGGCCGGGGTTTTTTCCCGAAGGAAGGTATACAGCCCTTCCGCATCCTCTTTATAATATACGCCCCCGTCCATGAGAATAAAGCTGCCATCCGCCGTCTGCACAGCATGGCACATCCCGCTTTTTATGCTGCACTGGGTCACCGACACCGGGGTTCGCTTTTGATACGGCGGAGGGACTGCCGCCGGCAAGGCACCGGGGGTAGCGACGGAGATCAGCACCATCCGAAGGGCGGCGGCAAAAAAGAGGAAAATGTGTGCATCCTCCCGTATATATGTATAAAAAAGATTCCGGGACTTTTCTGTCCCTGCGGGAAGCTCCCTCCCGTCATATTTTGTAAATCCACAGCTCTCCAGCTCTGCCGCATAAGCATGCACCTCATCCGCAAGGGTGTTATGGATAATATGCAGCGTTTCGCCCTTTACAACGGATTTTGGCGGCAGAGAAAGCCCTGCACAGGTTTGATACGTCGGTATATGCATGTGTATGCTCCTTTCTTTTTCGACAAATAAAAGACGCGGCGATAAAATTTCAGCATATGTACAGTATAGCACAAAAAAGGCAGACATGCAAGAAATACAGACCTATTCTACATAGGTTTTTCTGATACTGTCGATGGCCTCGTCGGTTGGGGCCGGTACGGCTTCTCGATAAAGGGCCCACCGTTCGGTATGGGTTATCGTTTCCCCTACTGCCACGGTTTTCAGCTCCCCTAAGGTTTCCATTTCCAAAAACAGGGGGTTTGTATAGGTTTCAAAGCACATTCCCCCATCGGGATACCGACCGCCTATAACCGGGTCAAACATCTTTACGAACAGCTCGCCATGGTGAAAATACAGGGCAAAGCCATGCTCGTTATTGATGCCGAACTTCATCCTGCCCTCCGCCTTTGGGTCCTGCCGCAAAAGAATATAGCGGTCAAGCCAGGAGAGCCGAGGATCGGTCATTTTTGCATAATCCCAGAACGCTAACCGCATTTTCGGTATCGCCCCGGTCTTTCTTGTGGGCTGGGGGACAATCTCTATGCCCTCCGGCGGCAACACCGTAATGGGCCAGAGGGAAAGCTCTGCGGGCTTCTCCCCGTAGTTAGTAAACCGATGCTCCACCGTAACGCCGCTTCCTGTTTCCCCGAGCGTTATGCCGATGGCATATCCGTATCCTGTCTCCTCCTGGACAGGGGGTGTGAACAGAGCCCCGTTTTCCGTCAAGGCAAAGGCCACAGGGTTATTGTCCGGATAATAGGTTTTCGTCATGTCCTCCGGGCTTTTCCAGAGCCGGTGCCCGCCGTACAGTATCCAGGGCTTTCCCTTCCCAAAAAGGGCTTCCATTCCCGGATTCAATTCCCGAAACGTCCTGTCCCCATCCTCAAAGAACATATTTTCTCCCTCTAAAAACGAGTAGCGGAGAATCCGGGGACCGAAATCAAGGGTGACCAGAATTTTTACGGTATCGTTACGAATTTCAAGACATTTGCCGAAATTTTTGTACTGAATTTCTCTTACCAGCATTATTTTTCCTCCCGATAGCTTATCCGCAAGGATAAGAAAATTAGGATTATTTTCAAAAAACAAAGCCCAAAGCCTTGCATTTCATTCTCGTTTCGTGTATAATTTTTTAGTGACTAAATTTATATCTGGGGGTGAGAGCGTGAAGAAGCTGACCGTAAAGGAAATTGCCAAAATGGCAGAGGTGTCTGTCACTGCGGTTTCCTTTGTTCTGAATAACAAGCCCGGCGTGAGTGATGAAACCCGGAAACGGGTGCAAAAAATCATTGATGAAACCGGGTTTAGGCCAAATCTCAACTCCAAAAAGCTACTGATGAATAAGAGCTTTAATATTTGTCTTATGGTGAATGCCTTTTCCTCTCCCTTTGAAGACCTTTTCTATTTTGAGGTCACAAGAGGGATTTTAAGCCAAAGCCAGAAATACGGATATACGATTACCATAGCCAATTTGCCTGCCTCCCGGACGGAGCTTCCCGACATCGTGTATTCGGGAGACACAGACGGCATCATCTTCATGCAGGATGTCCCGCCAAAGCTTATGGACAAGGCCATTGCCTGCGGCATCCCCTGCGTGGTGGTGGACTCCCATTTGGGCGGGGACAAAATCCCCTCTGTGGCACCGGATTACCGGAGGGCAACCGAGGATGCTACAGAATATCTTATTCGGCGCGGCCATGAAAAAATTGCCATTATTACCTCGGAAACCGTTCCCGATTTTTATACACAGACCTTAGCCGGCTTCAAGGAAACCATGAAGACCCATTCCCTTCCCATAAATCCGGCGTTTTGCGGCATGACGGCCACGGGCGAGGAGACGGCCTACAGAGCGGCCCGAAATCTTCTTAGCAGAGAGGACAGGCCTACCGCCATCGTCTGCACCGTGGACAGCTTTGCAATCGGTGCCATGCTTTGTGCTAAGGATTTAGCGCTTTCGCTCCCACGGGATGTTTCCTTTATCGGGATTGACGATATTCTGCTTTCCCGGTATATCGAGCCGAAGCTTACCACCATCGGTATCGATAAGGTGGAAATGGGAGCAATGGCAACGGATATGCTCTTGCAGAAAATCCGGGGGAAAAATCCGGAGAGTCGCCTTCTTCCCATGACACTGATAGAACGGGATTCCGTCTATACTCTAAAAGAATAGGGGATGTAAAAATGGCGCCGACCGCAAAAAAGAATAGGAAAAGATCAATAGATAATCCGTGTTTGCCGTAAGGAACATGGGTGGAAAAACCCCAAGAGGGTTTTTCTTTTTAATGGAATTCATTTTTTGCTACGGCCCATCCGAACCTCTCGCAGTACCAATGTACAGCTTCGGATTCGGATAGACCGTTCCGCATCCATTTTTCCTATCCCCAAAAGGGGATGTAAAAAGCACCACAGTGACAGTTTTCAAAAAAACAGGCCTATAAAGGACTTTCTATAAAAAGGCCATACAGACGATTTTTTCGTTTGCATAGCTTTTTTCTTAATTTTTATTGACAAAAGGAAATATTTAGAGTATAATATAAACAGATAAAGGGCAAGACCGCAAAGCGGTTAGCCGAAGGTTAAGTTAAAATAACTGCTTCCATTCGACCGGGGCAGTTATTTTTTTATGGTTATTACAAGAAGTAACAGAATAATCATAAAATAAATTATGTATTCGTTTCCCATAAAACCACCCCCAATCCCTGCTTGATAACAGCAGAATAAAAAGGTGGCTAACCGCCCTCGAACTTGCCCGATATCAGGCTGGATTTCTCCAACAATGGTATTTTAACACAGTCGCCCGGAAAAAGCAAGAATTTTACAGAAAAAAGGGGGTTTGAAACTAACAAAACAAAGGGGTGTAAAATAATTATCAAAAATCATTTTACACCCCCGAATTTTTACGGTAATAAGGAGCCCGGACGAACTTTGTAGCCGTCGTTTGCTTTTACGAAACCTTCTGCGTATTTGACACCGCACTGCATTCCGCGATATTCAGACATAATTCTGATGCTGTCTGTAAATGCGTCATCGCCATCGGTAAAGCCTGCATAGTTATCAGCCATCCAAAGCTTCTGGCTTTCATGGCATAATAGCATCTGTCGCTTTGTTTCATAAAAGTCGGTAATGTCTACATAATCGGTCGGGATAAAATTAAGGCCTTTTGCCGGCTCGTAATAGTAAACGACCGGAAAAATGTCGCACGGGGGCTCTTCTGTTTTAATCTTTGCAATTGGATACATAACCTGAATATCGGTTATAATCTTCCCTGTAAGCTCGTGGTCAGGATTATAATCCTTAAGGTTATTGACGAAAATAACATCCGGCTTGCAATGACGTACCATATTGATAAATTTGATGCGAACCTCTCTATCCTCATAAAAAAGCTCGTCATCATAGTCAAGGCAAATGTACTCAGCACCGATAATGGCTGCACTCTTTGCCGCCTCGGCCTTGCGGATTTTGGCAATTTCATCCTTTGGCAAGGTAGCAGAACCGACATTGCCGCTTGTTGCAGTGCAAATAAAAATCTTATGGCCCTGTGCTGCGTATTTTGCAAGGGTTCCGGCACAGTTTATTTCAACGTCATCCGGATGTGCCCCAACAGCTAAAATATTCATAGAGACGCCTCCTATTTAAGACCCATCAGAAGCTCCATTACGTACATTTCAAGCTTTTCATAGTCACGTTCCCGGACGCACTTTGCCTGGAAGTCATAATCAAAGCGAGCGGCCTTTTCTTCCAGTGCCTTGGCAATCTTCAGGCTGTTTATGAGGTGCTGATAGCTGCCTTCCTGCTTTTCGGTACGCATAACCTTAACGTCAAGACCGATATATTCGCCGTTTTGACCGTAGCCGGTTTCCATCAGAACCTTCATCTGGTTGAAGGCGGCACGGATGTTTTCTACACCGAAGCTCTTATCCTGGTCGTACTTAATGCCGTTCTGGTCATTCAGATGCACGCCCCACAGCTTGCCCATAGCACTTGCAAAGCCGATTTCGCTTGCCGGGTCCAGTCCTGCCAGCATTGCATGGGCAGATTCCAGGAGACCGCCTACTCTGGACGGGTCCTTGGAAGCGGCAGAAATTGCCATACAGTGACCCATGGTGGGACATACGCTTCTGTCAATGGGCTCGTTGGGCTTGGTTTCGATGAGGATTTTGATGTCCTTATCGTAATCCAGCATCTTGTCAATGGCTTCGATCAGTCTCTTTGTGGATTCCACCGGGCTCTTGCTTTCATAGCAAAGGGTGCCTTCTCTTGCCAGCCAGAGAACGATTTTATCACAGCCGAGAACCTTGGCAATGTCGATAGAGCGGTAGGCTCTCCACATCGCATATTCTCTGTCCTCTGCACTGTTGGAGCAGAAGCCGCCGTCTGTTGTGTGGGGATCAAACCACAGTCTCGGTGCTACAAATTCTGCGGCCAGATCATACTTATCGAGAAGGGCACGGACTTCCTTTGCCTTTTCGATGATTTCTGCTTCTGTGTAATCGTTGATGTTCGGAACGGCATCGTCATCATGGAACTGAATGGCATCGAAGCCGATTTCCTTAAAAACTTTGATTTTTTCCTCGAAGGGAATTTCGTCACGCACCGGGGGTCCGTATGCGTCTGCACCGGAATGCACGTTCCAGGGTCCTACGGAATACTTAAATCTGCTCATTTTTCATACCTCCAAAAAAATTTTTTATTATTAAATGGTAACCCATTTCTTTTCTTTGCTGCTTTCCACAACGGCTTCCGTCAGCTTGACAATATAGGCGGCCTGCTCTAACGTGGAGAAGACGGGGGTGCCTGCACAGCCGTCCTCGATGTACTTATAGAAGGAATAAATGTTTCCTTTGAAAGCATCGTTCCAGCCCTCGGGATGGCCCATGGCAAGAGCTGTATACGGCTTTGCCTCGGGGGAGATGGTGTTGGGATCACGAATAATCAGATGATTTTCGCCGCCACGCATACCCTTCCACATCCGGTCGTTTTGCTCCTGATTCCAGCTAAAGGATGCCTTGGAGCCGTTAATTTCAAAGTTGAAGAAGCAACCGTGTCCGGCGGCAAGCTCGGAGACGTGGAATACGCCGGTTGCCCCCTTGTCCGTATGGAATAAAACGGCACCGTAATCTTCGTTCTTAACTTCTACCTCTTCAAATTCGGTGGGCACATTGCTGGTAAAGGTTTCTGTCTGCTTGGCCGGCTTTTTACGGATGGGAATCATGGTTTTCAGGTCAGCCATCACTTCTGTAATTCTATGGCCGGTCACGTGCTGTACAGCATCCATCCAGTGGGAGCCGATGTCGGCAATCGCACAGGAAATGCCGGAAACCTCGGGTTCAAGCCGCCAGCTGTAATCCGTATCGTAGAGGAGCCAGTCCTGCTGATAGGAGCCGGTCATAATACGCACATCCCCGATTTCTCCTGCCTTTATGCGGTTTTTCATTTCCTGCACCATGGGATTTAAGCGATAGTTGAAGTTTACAGCCGCAACGCTCTTCGGATAGGCCTTCTTCAGCTCTACAAGCTCCATCGCCTCTTCGTAGTTCATGCAGAGGGGCTTTTCGGACAGAAGATGCTTGCCCGATTTAATAATTTCCTTGTTAATGGATAAATGCAAAAAGTTCGGCGTGCAGTTATGCACAGCGTCAATTTCCGGATCGGCCAGAAGCTCCTCCACGCTTAAGTAGCACTTTTCAATGCCGTAATAGTCCGCCTTTGCCCGGGCGAGGGCGGCATTTGTATCCGCCACAGCGTAAAGCTGACAGCAGCCGATGCGGCGGACGGCTTCTATATGGCTTTCGCCGATATAGCCCATGCCGATAATACCTACTTTAATTTTTTTCATTTTGTTCACACCCTTCTATGGAATTAAAGGCTTAAAATGATTTCACGGATATTTTTGGCAACGTCCTTGATTTCTTCTTCTGTAGAAAGAATGTTGATACCGTAGCCGGAGCCCAGACCCTTATCCACAACGCCGACGCTGATGTTCACGGCACGCTCTAAGATATCGTCCGTCTGGGGAAGCATATGCTTTTCGTATACCCTGTCGTTTACGTTCATGGTTTTTGCCGGCAGAAGCTTGCCGAGAACCTGCTCCATGTTGTTATATACGTGCCAGCCGGAATAGGCAATGGGTCTGCCGCCGGTCTTTTCACAGAACTTTTCTGCCAGCTCTTTTGTATCGAACAGCAGCGTGAGAAGGGTTGCACATTCGCCTTCGTCGTTGATTTTACGGAAGGAAATGTGGGGCAGATCGGAAAGCAGTTCCTTCAGCATAGCCTTCTTCGTCCGCAGCGTTGTCAAAATTTCATCCAGCTTCCGGGTCTGTGCAACGGCAACAGCACCGGTCAGCTCGTTCATACGCATATTCATACCGATGATACTGCGGTTGCCGATTTCAACGCCGGTACGGTTCGGCTTATGGCCCTGGTCATGATACCCGAAGGCTCTTTCGTAGAGATTTTCGTCGTTTGTGATGACCGCACCGCCGTCACCGGTAGAAATGGTCTTAAAAATATTCAGGGAGAAAGCACCGATGTTGCCGTAGGTACCGCAGCGTTTGCCCTTGTAGCTTGCACCAACGGCCTGGCAGCAATCCTCGATCACGTACAGATTATGGCGGTTTGCAATTTCCATAATCTTCTCAAGGTCACAGGGGTTCCCCAGCATATGTACAGGCATAATGGCCCGTGTTTTAGGGGTGATGAGTGCTTCAATCTTCGTAGGATCAATGGTGAGGGATTCGTCAATTTCCGCTAAAACCGGAATGGCACCTGCCAGCATAATGGTAGAGATGGAAGCGATAAAAGTATAGCCGGGAACAATAACCTCATCCCCTGCACCGATGCCTAAAGCGGCAAGGGACGCAAGGAGAGAGCATGTGCCGCTTGTGGTGGCAACGGCATACTTTGCACCCATGGTCTTTTTCAGGGCATCTTCAAAATCTACAACCTTGTGGGTATATCCTTCCACATCAGGGGCACCGTAGCGGAATAAATATCTTCCCTCCAGCACCTCCATAACTTCTTTTCTTTCTTCTTCACCGAATACAAAAGAACCCGGTCCGCCTGCTCTTGCCATAGTTAATACCTCCTGTTTGAAATAAACGATTGTTTTTTAGCTTTTCCGGAGCGATTTCCTCCGCATATCTTTATTATACTAAAACGGTTTAGGCTTGTCAAGGCTATTCCAAAAAAACTTCTTTTTTTTCGCAAAGGCTTCCAAAAGGGGCAGCTTCACTTGCCCATCAGGGCAAGCTTAGGTAATGCATTCAACTTCGTCGAATTCATTATATCACAAAACTCCATATTTTGTAATCAATTTTGTATAGACAACGCCGTTTTTCCGTGCTAAAATGGCGGTGAAAGGAGAGAGCGAAATGACAAAAATTACATTTATGGGTGCAGGAAGCACTGTTTTCGCCGTTAATGTTTTAGGGGACGTGATGCTCACGGAAGCCCTCCGGGATGCAGAAATTGCCTTATACGATATTAACGCCGAGCGTCTGGAGGATTCCTTTACCGCACTTTCCCGTATAAACGAAAAACAAAACGAGAGTCGGGCAACGTTCAAGACCTACCTTGGCGAGGAAAACCGGAAGGAAGCCCTTCGCGGTGCGAATTTTATCATCAATGCCATTCAGGTGGGTGGCTATAAGCCGTCCACGGTGATTGACTTTGAAATCCCGAAAAAATACGGCCTTCGGCAGACGATTGCTGACACCTTAGGCATCGGCGGCATTATGCGTGCCCTTCGTACCATTCCCGTAGTGGAGGACTTTGCCCATGACGTGGAGGAGGTCTGTCCCGATGCATGGTTTCTAAATTATGTAAACCCCATGGCCATGATTACCGGGTATCTCCAGCGGTACACGGGCATGAAAACCATCGGGCTTTGCCATAGCGTGCAGGTATGTGCCTCCGGTCTTTTGGAGCGGCTTGACATGAAGCAGGAGGGCTATAGCCACAAAATTGCCGGCATTAACCATATGGCATGGCTTTTGGAAATCCGGGATAAGGACGGCAACGACCTGTATCCCGAAATTCGCCGAAGAGCCGCCACCCACGAAAAAGATTTCATTATCGGAGCGAACGGCGAGCCCCATTCGGATTATGCCCGTCTGGAATACATCCGCCGGCTGGGCTATTACTGCACGGAAAGCAGTGAGCACAATTCTGAATATAACCCCTGGTTCATAAAGCCCAATTATCCGGAGCTTATCGAAAAATGCGGCGTTCCGCTGGACGAATACATCCGCCGCTGTGAGGTGGCGGAAACGAAGTGGCAAGTCAGCAAGGAAAAAATCTTCGCACCGGACTTTGCCCATACGAAAAGCCACGAATACGGGGCCGGCATCATGGGTGCGATGATTACCAACGAGCCGTACAGCATCGGCGGCAACGTCATCAACAACGGTCTGATTCCCAATCTGGACAGTAAAGCCTGCGTGGAAGTCCCTTGTATGGTTGACCGTGCCGGCATCCATCCCTGCTATGTGGGCGAATTGCCGCTTCAGCTTGCGGCATTGAATATGACCAACATCGGCCCGCAGCTTCTTACTATTGAAGCGGCACGGACGAAGAAGCGGGAGCACATTTATCATGCAGCTATGCTCGACCCACACACCGCCGCCGTCCTCTCCATAGACGACATCGTGAAAATGGTGGATGAGATGATAGAAGCACACGGAACATATTTGCCGAAATACGAATAAAGTATCTGTGCTTTCTTCCCGGAATGGAAAAACAGTGTAGAATGGACGAATAAGGGGCTGCCTCACTTCTTAGTGAGGCAGCCCCATTTCATTCAAGATTCTTTTTTTGCGGTCTGGACTTTTTTAACATTCCCCTAAATCAGTCTTTGGGCATGATAATAATCGCCGTCGCTTCAAAAGCACCGCTGGAGGTAACACCGGTAACGTTAACCTTCATGCCTGTCTCCAGGTTCGAGACCTTCTTGGTCGAGCCGTCCGTACTGTCAATAACCTGTAGGTTCGGACGCTTTGTGAATACCTGCATGGAAGAGCTTGTGCCGTTCTCGGCCGTTACGATCATGGAGAAGAAGCCGTAGGAGGTGTTGATGGTTTCAATCACGCCGGTGGTGGAGGAGGTTGTGGTCGGTGCGGTGGTTGTCAGCGAAACGATCGTTTCGCTGTCCACACTGGCAGTAATCAGGGCCCCGAGACGCAGGTCGTAAACCGTTCCTTCCTTGCCGTCTACCGTGTATACACACTCTCTGGAGAGGCTAAAGGCATTGATCGTGTTGTTGGTACGGATTTTAACGGAAGGCAGTGTGGCAATGGTGATTTCCTCAATGTAGCCTTCCGTGATGTATTGGGAGCTGGTTGCCGTTACAACGGCGACCTCTTCGTAGCGTAAGGTTACGGTCACCTTGTCACCCACCAAAACGTCGCTTGCGGTGACGGTGGAGCCGTTACGGGTCACCTTCACGTCGCCGGAGACAGGGTATTCCTCCAGGACGCCGCTGGCAAGACGAACGCTGTAAGAAAGCACGGGCGAAAGGGCAATATTCTCAATGGTACCCTTGATGCTTCTTTCGCTTTCCTTCGCTTCAATGATCACGACCTCGCCGTTTTTAATTTGCAGCTTGACTGCCTGCAAACGCTTCAGGTCAGACAGCTTGCCGGTGTTTCCTTCGTAGGTAATCGAAACGGTTTCGGAAATGGGATAGGTGGTAACCGCCGTCTGGTCCTCTATGGGGAATACGGAAATTGTCTTCTTTGTGCCGGTTACCACAGAGGAAATGGCCCCTTCAAATACAGCATCCGGCTCTCTTGTGATGGTGTCCAGTGCGTAGAGAACGCCGTCACGGGTGGTAATCAGAACATCCGCACCCAGCGAAAGCTTGGAGAAGTCCACGGAATAGCCGTTTTGCTTGATGAAAACCTCCGCTTCATAAGGAACCTTGATTTCCGCTTCACTTTCGTCTTCGTCCAGATAAATCAGCTTTTCCGGGTCCGTATTCACTTCCAGCACGGAGGCGAAAATATATTCCTCATTCGTCAGGTTCTTGACACGGTACAAGAGAGTGGCAATCTGTGCACGGTTTACATCGCCCATGGGCTCAAATCTGCCGCCGTCCATGCCATTCATCAGCTGTGCATCCGTCACAAACCGGACATAGGGCTTTGCATCTGCCGGAATATCCGAGGAATCGGTGTATTCGTTTGTGGTTGCATCCAGGTCCAGCTGGCTTTCGCCGCCCATGACCCGTGTCAGAAGCTTGGCAACCTCGTAGCGTTTCATGCCGGTCTTTGCATTGTCGCCACCGATATAATAGGAAAGCTCACGCTCCGTCAGCACGTCCTTATATAAAAGGTATGCCACCTCGCCCTTATAGGACGTTTCATATTTTTCAAGAATGTCTGCATAAAATTCTGCGGCGAGCTCGGTAAAGGGCTCTACCGTTTCGTTCGTATACCCCAGAAGACGTGCACTCAAAACAAGTGCCTCCTCCTTGGTCACTGTGCGTTCAGGTTTAAAGGTATTGTCGGTATACCCCTTAATAATACCGTCCTTTACCATTTCTTCCACCGCATCCTGTGCCCAGCCGAAGTGATCCTCCGTAACATCCGGGAAGATTGCACCGGCCACCGGCAAAGCCGCCGTAATCAGCATAATTGCGGAAAGTATGCCGCCGATCCATTTTTTACTCATTACTGTTCATCCTTTCTTCGTCAAGCTTCGGTATTTACCTATGGGAACATTATACCATATATTGTAGATGTTTTCAACTGTTTTTGTGTTTTTTACACACTTTTAATAGAATTGTCATAAAAAAGGGGGGTGCCCGGAGAAAAAAGCTTGCTAATAGAGGGGAAGTTTGGTATAATAGGGAGAGAAAGGAGGCGTTCATTTTGAAAAAAGGCGTTATTTTTGCACTGATTACTGCTGTTTTATTTGCAACCTTAGAGCCGGTGAGCAAGCAGATTGCCGGAGAGGTAAGTCCCTTCGCCATTACCTTCTGGCGATTTTTTATCGGGTCGTTTGTTCTGCTTCCCCCTGCTTTATCAAAGCTTCGGTGTGAAAAAATCCGTATTACGGGACGGGATATAGCCGTTACCGCCGCGCTGGGCGTCCTTTTTATTTGCATCAGCATGTCGGCATTGCAGCTTGCCGTGAAAACCGCAGATGCCCCCTCGCTCATTGCCATTATTTTTTCGGCAAACTCGGTTTTCACCATTGTTTTTGCCGTTATGCTTTTAGGAGAAAAGCTGACGAGAAATAAGCTTCTTGCCCTTTTGTTCGGGGTGGTCGGCGTTTTGCTCTGCGTGGATTTTTCCTCCGGCACGAACCTTTCTTCCGTGGCACTGGCACTGCTTGCGGCAGTGTCCTTCAGTCTTTACACGGCATTGTCCCAGCGATTTAATCAGAAGCTGGGCGGCGTGGTGCAGACGGCACTGGTCTTTCTCTTCGGCAGTATTGTGCTCTTTGCGGTACTTTGTCTGACAGGGGAAACCCTGTTCCCGGCAATCAGTGGCCAAACGCTGGGAATCATGCTGTATCTCGGTCTCTTCGTTACGGGCGTAGGGTATGCCGCCTATTTCCATGCCATACATAAGGGCGGACCCATTATGGCGTCTCTCGCCTTTTTTATAAAACCCATTCTTACCCCGTTTGTCTCTTGGTTTGTCAACGGCATTGTACCGGATATCACCGTGTTTTTTGCCGTCCTTTGTATCGTGCTCGCCTCCATTTTTGCAGTGCAGAAACGGAAGGAGGGGATGTAAAAAAAGTCCAGACCGCAAAAGGCAAAGAAAATACAATGTGTAAACTATTAAAAATCCGAAATTTTTGAGAATTATTTTACACCTCCCCCAATTTAAAAATAGAACAAAATCGTAGAAGAAAGGTAAAGATGATCATGACAGAAAATAAGTGGGAATATCGCGTGCAAGCAGGTCACCTGTCACCGCTTACAGGAAAAAGCAGCTTTCAAAGTCGCCTTGGCAAAAGCATTGACCTGGTGCTTACGCGGCAGCATCTACAGACGGAGCTTTGGGAGATGTTCGTGCGGCAGTTTGCAAAAGCAACCGACACAGTGGACGGTGGCTGGAAAGGCGAATATTGGGGAAAGATGATGCGTGGCGGTGTTATGCTTTATCAGCATACCGGCAATGAAAGCGTATACAGAGAGCTTGAAAACGCCGTTCGGCTTCTGCTCCCCACAAAAAGGCAGGACGGTGTTTATTCGACGTATGCCATGGACAATGAGCTGTTTGGCTGGGATGTCTGGGGCAGAAAGTATGTCATGCTGGGCCTTTTGTATTTTCTGGAAATCTGCAAGGAGGAAGCCCTGCGGGAAGAAATTATATCTGCCCTAAAGTGTGAGGCGGACGGACTCCTTGCAAAGATTGGTCCCGGCAAAATAGGGATTTGCGAGACGAGTCATATATGGGGCGGTATCAATTCCTGCTCTGTTTTGGAACCGATTGTCCTCCTATACAAGCTGACCGGAGAAAAGAAATATTTTGATTTTGCTACATACATTGTGGAAAATGCAGGCGGGGTCGGAGACGAAAATATATTTCTGCTTGCCTTAAAGGACGAACTGTATCCGCACGAATACCCGGTAAAAAAGGCATACGAAACCATGTCCTGCTTTGAAGGGCTTTTAGAGTATTATTTTGTAACAGGGGAAGAAAAGTGGAAAACAGCCGTTGTCAATTTTGTGCGGCGTGCCCGCGAAATGGAAGTTTCGATTATCGGCTGCTGCGGCAGTGAGGGAGAGGTTTTTAACGGCTGTACGAAAAAGCAGCACATACGAAGCTATTTGATGCAGGAAACGTGTGTGACAGTGACATGGATGAAGCTTTGCTACCGTGTTGCGGTGCTTTCGGGCGATGCGGAACTGGCAGAAGAAATTGAAAGAAGTCTCTATAATGCAATGCTGGGGGCTGTGAATTTTGAAAATACGCCCGAAAACGGTGGGTTGCCCTTTGACAGCTATTCCGCACTTTTATATGACACACGCGGAAAAGGCATCGGCGGAATGCGGGTAATGGAACACGGTAAGTTTTATGGCTGCTGTGCGTCGATAGGCTCGGCAGGGCTTGGAATCGGTGCCATGTATACCGTAATGGAAAATGAAGAAGGTCCCGTATTTCAAACGTACCAGCAGGGAGAAGTGCACTACCGGGCAGACGGGGCGGACGCAGAAATCCGTATAGAGACAAAGTATCCCCATGACAGTATGGTGAAGCTGCACTTTGTAAAGGCAGAAGGCACCTTTGGCGTAACGCTTCGTATTCCTGCCTGGTGCAAGCAGGCTGTGGTCACCGTTTGCGGAGAAGAAAAAACGGCCGAGGGCGGCGGATATGTTACGCTCCGGCGGCAATGGAACAGCGGTGATGTTGTAACACTGCATTTTCCGATGGAAGTAAAAGCACACACGCTTGGGGGATACGTTGCGTTTTCCTTCGGCAGTGTTGTCCTTGCCAGAGACATCCGGTTTGACCCCAATGCCGGCGAGGTGCTTTCGCAGACAGTAGACAAGACGGATATGCCGACGGAAGCTGCCATAATTGCAGAGGCGGAAATTCTACCGGCATCTGAAAAAACACAAATCAAAGTACGCGTAAAGCTGGATTCCGGTGAAGAGCTGACGCTGGTAGATTTTGCTTCGGCGGGACAAACCTGGAATGCACAGTCGGCGTATGAGGTCTGGATAAAAACAGCATAATATCGGCTGGGATAATAATCCCGGGACCAAAGAATATCGGGATGCTGTTACCAAGAATAACACGCCGAATCAAGCTATCTTCTGCCGGATAACCTGTATGGGTACGGATATCTTGAGGCGGTTCGGAAAGTATTTAAAGAAGAATAAGAAGTGGGTGTAGCAAAACGATTTTTTTAAATCGGATTTGACTATACCCACTTCTTCTCACTTACTTGTATTTTTGATAAAAGCCTGCCTTTGAACCGGGGGAGAAGGAGTCGTTATGCCTTCTTTTTCAGCTTCTTTTTAACGATCAGTGCAAGGACGATGAGAAGCAGAAGCCCGACCGGTGCAAGCAGAATATAAATGGTTGTATCGTAGCGAACCTGCTTACCCTTGCCGTTTTCCTTTGCCTTATAAATCTGGTCATACTTGCCGTCCCCGTCCTGGTCCACACGCAGCATCGTGGAGGAGGCGTTTGCGGCAACCGTGTCGATTTCCGTGCTCTTGGTAATCCGGATATTTTCAAATTTCCGCAAATCACTGTATTCGCTGTCCTCGTTCATAAAGCCGATGGTATATGACATTTTGCCCTTGCCGTTGCCGTCAATGTGGATATCATAGGAAACACCGTCTTTAAGACGAAGGGTTTTGATGCGGTTATCGACGTCCGGCTCCTCTGCCGGTTCTTCATTTTCTTCAAAGGTGAGCGTGCCGAAATCAGTACGCTGATATTTTTCTGCCCCTTTAGAGGACAGGGTTTCTCCTTCGTAGGAAACGGTTACGTCCACCGGGCAGGCAATGCGGACGTAAATGTACTTTTCGCCCCGAATCTGGTCTGCAATGTCCCCGAAGAAGAATACAAGGTTTTGGGCATCGTCCACTTCAAAGTGACAGCCCTCGCTCGCCATTTTTTCCATCAGTGCCTGGGCACTATGGCTGCCGGAGGAAAAGAAGCCCAGGGTGTAGATAAGAATCCCTTCCTCCTTGATGGCATCCGCATAGGCAATCAGCTCGTCCCCGGTTTTGCCTATGTTAGGCTCGCCGTCGCTCATCAAAACGATAATTTTCTTTTTAGCATCACTTTTTTGGAGCTTTTCATGGGCCATGGCAAGGCCGCCCTCTGTATTGGTACTGCCCCCGGCGTTTACATTCCGGATGGCGTTATGTAGATAGGTTTCGTTTTGGGAAAAATCTGCCACCAGCATGGGGTCGGTGTCATAAAGCACCGTGGCAATGCTGGCATCCTCTTTTAAAACGGTGGAAACAAACTTTATGGCCGCTTCCTTCGTTTCTCGGATGGGCGTGCCGTTCATGCTGCTGGAGGCATCCAGCACCAGTACAACCTCCCGCTCGTCGGAGCCGGTCATGGTGGGCCATTCGGAAGCACCACCGTCCTTTTCAATCTCGTCAATTTTTGCCTGCACGCACGCCGCGTACTGCTTCGCCCCTTCCTCATTGGGGTGCATGGAGTAGGCACTGGGCTTACCTTCCTCTAAATCCTGGTCCTGGCTGAAAAGCTCTACGCCTCGGATATAGGGCGTGGCGGCATAGGCCTCATGGCCGGAAAAGGCATCCTCCACCGAAACGAAGCAAATTCGCATCCCGGAAGCCTTGCAGGCATTGACAATCGCTTCAATTTCGTCGTTAAATCGCCGCACCGAATCATTGACCTGGGTAGCGGCATCCTTGGAAAACGGCAGACCCTTGCCGTCGGCCTCCATAAGCGTGGGATAGCCTACCACAATAATTTTTGCCTGCTCGCCTGCCGCCGCGGCAATGTCCTGATACGTCTTGAAAAGCTTGTCTCGGATTCCGCCTTCCTTATAAAAATTATTCCAGACCGCATTCAGCTTGTCGGTCAAAAGGCTCGGGGATACCAGGAACGTAGACTTAATCGATTCTATAACCACATCGCTGAACCTCGCATCGTTACCGCCGATGGAGAGCGTGACGTAATCCGCCTGTTTGCCCTCCTCCCGCAGTCGGTCAAATACCGCAATCTGAGGGGTGACATTCGTCGAGCCGGACAGACCGTCCCGGTCAAATTTCTTATTAAAGCTACCGGTGATATGTTCGGTTTTTGCTCCGGAGGTAGCCACAAAATACCAGTTTTCGTCCCGGTGATCCTTCATTTCACCGCTTACGCCGGGCAAGGTCAGCTGACCGGGCCAGCTGTTTTGGGAACGGTGAGAAATCCAGTCCTCGTCAAGCACCTTCGCGGAAAGTGGGACGTTTTGCCCGTAAAAAGGGGGTATCCCTTCACCGGAGGAAAAAGAATCTCCCATAGAAACAATGATTTTACTGTCCTTTTCTGCCCCGACACTAAGGGGAAGCTGTAGGAGAAGGAGAACGCATAGAAGAAGGCTCGCGGCCATCCGTGCTCTTTTATTCTGTTTGATCATAAGGCATCAATCGCTCCCTTCGTCAGCATATCAAGGCTTTGTGCGTCAATTTTCTCCACGGTTTTCACGGAAAGCGTCTTCGGAATGATAACATAAAACGAATTGGTGGTGCTGTCATAGCTTACAATGGATTCGGATTCCGAAAGGATAACCGGCACTTCCTCGCCCCGTTCCAGATTGTAGGAAACCGGATTTGCAAAAACGGCACCGTTGATTTCATAAATTTCCCAATAAATACCCTCGGCACTTTGGTATGCGGTCTGGTACATGGGATGCCTTTCGGAGGAAGACGAGGAAATCCGATACTGCTCGCTATATACGCCGTCCATGTCGTACATGGTGGTAACGCCATCCCCGGAAAAGCCTCGATCGGTAAGGTTTTTGTAGGCGGCCGTTTCCGCCTGTACCGTAGAAGAGTCTCTTGCCGGAATCGTTTCCAAAACGGTTGCCGTCTGTGCAAAAAGCTCGTTTACGTCCGGCGGTGTTACTTTATACGGGTCCGCCAATGTGTTTTCCGGCGTCTGTGTCGGCTCCGCCGTCTCTTCCGATACCTCCGTCGCCGGTAGCGGGGCCGCCGTCTCGTCCTTTATGCCCATATAAAGGAAAATGTCGTTTAAAAACGGAATAGAAATCTTGTCAAAATACACCAGCACACCGCCTGTAATCAGTAGGGCAGTATAAATGGAAAGCACTAAAAGCAAAATGGTGACAATCCGCTTCCCTTTTCCCTTCGTCCTTTTCCTATCACAGTGCGGACAGGTTGCGGCGTCCCCTAAAGGCTTGCCGCATTTTTCGCAAAATTTTGCCATACCAAAACCTCCACTTTTATAAATATTTTTATTTTATATCCACCCGGTTTCGGATTTCCCCGGAAAAGAAAGCGGCTGTGTTTTGCAGCATTTCATTAAAGCATCGCTCTCTCGCCTCGATGGTGCCCCATGCCATGTGGGGGGTCAGACACACGTTTTCATACTCTTTTATCCCGTAAAAGGGACTGTCCTCGCCAAAGGGCTCTACCGAGTAGACGTCTGTGCCCAGTGCCGCAATTTTTCCTTCCCGAAGGGCATCACAAAGGGCCGCCTCGTCGGTAACGGCACCCCGGGCCGTGTTTACGAAAATAGCCGTCTTTTTCATTTTGCCGATTCGTTCCCGGCTAATGAGGCCCCGCGTCTCCTCGGAAAGGGGAATATGCACGGAAATAATATCACTTTTTTCCATCAGTGTGTCGATATCGGTGCAGGCTGTATCCGGCGTTGGCGTCCGTTTAAATGCCAGAACCGAGCAGCCCAGTGCCTTGGCGATTTCTCCCACCCTTGCCCCGATGGCACCGTAGCCCACGATGCCCCAGGTCTTCCCGTACAGCTCGTGGCAAACGGGCGTTAAGCGGTTGGCGGTACCGCTTTTTGTGTAGGCACCGCTGGCGGTAAATCGGGTGTAGGCAGGCATGTGTCCGGATAGATACAGCACCATGGAGACGGTAAGCTGGGCGACGCTGTATACCGAATACCCCGGCACGTTGCAAACGGCAATCCCCTTCTTTCGGCAATAGTCGATGTCAACGTTATCATAGCCGGTTGCCGCCACGCAGATAAGCCGAAGACGGTGGGCGTTTTGCAGATTTTCCTCCGAAAGCTTGATTTTATTGATATAAACAACCTCCGCATCGCCGATCCGCTCTGCCACCGCTCCGGGCGGCGTATTGTCATAAGAAACCACTGTGCCAAGGGCATCTGCCGCGGAAATGTCCAAATCCTCGCCCAGGGTCAGCCGGTCTAAAATTACAATGTTCATCCTGCTCCTCCTATCGTAATGTGCTGATACACTAAAAGCCCTTCCGGCTTTCAGCTTAAGTATACCATATCCTTACAGAAAATGCAATGTTCTTTTCCCCGGAGGAGCGTCCGGATGCATTTTGTGCTTGTGCAAGCGATTAAAAATCGTGCCGGCAACCGCAATCCATATGATAGTTTTCAAAGATGTGAACGATTTTCTCTACAACATCAAAATCAGAATATTCTTCATTTTGTATTACTTTTTGTATTTCAGACAATATCTGCGTGGCGGTTGAATCGGCAATTTGCGATGCATTAATTTCAAAATCTTCCAATCGGTGTGTTATAAAGTCGGTCATGTAGTTTCTTAAAAGTTCAAGCTTTATTTTCATTTCTTTCTCCTGAAAATTAAAAAATGCGCAGCCGAAGCTACGCATGAAAAATGCATAACCTCAAATGCTGCGACACATCTTTTACGCCATAAAGGTGCAAAAAAGAGGATGCATTTTTACCATTATTAATTGCACCTACTATGGCTAAAATATTCAGATGTGTCGCAAATATAGTCTACCACATATTAGGGAAAATAGCAAGAAAAATATTTGTAGACCCACGGAGTTTTTGCATAAAACATCGAAGCAAAGCGAACTTTGAGAAAAGAAAGATGGGAAATATGTGCCGCAGGCACACTCGGAAAAGGTTGGTAGTGAAACAAAGGCGTTATGAGCGCGCTTGCAAGCGAATAGCCGACTTGAACGTGACCTTTTACGAAAGAGGAGAAGCAAGGAAGCAGGCGAAGATTTTTTGTATAAAAAAATCGAAGCAAAGCGAACTTTGCTTCGACGTGGTGGGCCCTCAGGGACTCGAACCCGGGACCGTTCGGTTATGAGCCGAATGCTCTAACCAACTGAGCTAAGGGCCCATGTGGTGACCCCTACGAGAATCGAACTCGTGTTACCGCCGTGAAAGGGCGATGTCTTAACCGCTTGACCAAGGGGCCATATTGCATTTTTGTGAAACCGCTCAGATTAGTATACCACGGATAACGCAAAAATGCAAGTCTTTTTTCTAAAAAAATCTTTTTTTATCCGAAAGGACAAAAACGGCTTATTTCGCAAAGCTACGCCGGTATGTTTCAAGATACCGATGCCCGATCTGCTTACAGTAGGCATGATGCATATCGTACACAAAATCGTGATATTTCTCCACCGTGCTGTTGCAGGTCTTTCCCTTATCCTCGGGAGAGATGGCATACTTTTCCGGCGTGAGCTCGCTTCTGCCATTTTTGAGCGAATATGTAAACCCCACGTCCCGGCCGCCGTACCAACGCTCCGCTTTATACTGTACCCCTGACAGATATAAAAGGAATTTGACGTGATTTTTCGTCTGCTCCGCATGGATGGGGCAGATGATTTTCTGGTTTCCGTATTCCTCCATCATGGCAAGGAGCATATCGGCAAAATCCTCTTTCTTTCCCCGGAATTTGCCGAACATAAAGTTTACCACCTTATGATACTGGTCCTCCGCATCCGTATTGCCGGGATGGCGGCGGTGATATTCATGGTACACGTAAAATTTCAGCCCCTCTAAAAGGGCGGTAGCCAGATAGGGGAGGGGAAGCGGTTTCCCCAGCCTCCAGTCCGTATACGCCGCATCACAGGCCCGGGTGATCCAGTAATAATACCGGGCATCATAGGGATCGCAAAACCGTGCATTTTCCGGATGCCGGACAAGGCTTACCCCTGTCCAGGGGATATTGGCAGGCAAAAAGCCCACCGCAATGTCCAGCATGGCTCCGATATCGCCGCCCTCCGCCTTTTCCTGGAGCTGCATAAACTCTGTATTCATGGAAAGGGCCTGCCGGGTATTCAGGTCGTACCAGCGGCCGTAATACTTTCGGTTGGGGGAATAATATTCCGGGCCGCCTAAGGGTACGTTGGCATCATTCTTCTTCTCGTTTTGCAAAATCGTGCGGTACATATAAAGCACCTCTTCCGCAAGCGAATATGCCTTTTCCGCATCGCTTACCGATGGGGGGTTTTCGCTGAAATGGGCCCCCCGGTTCGCAATCTGCCGGACCTGATGGAAAATATTCGCCTGTCCCGGTGACAGGAGCACCGGTGCACGGAGTGCATCAATCCGGTTTTCCAAGGTCATATTGGGTGTTTCCCGAACGCCGTATGCTTTGCACAGCGTCCGTGCCATGCTTTCCAGTGCCTGTCTTAAATGGGACAGGCTTTCCGTCAGCTTTTTCTGTGCCAGATAGGTTTTTGCCGTTTTCATGCGCCCTAAAAGTGCCCTGTTTTCCTTTTCAAAGCTTACCGGTGCCGTCTTTCCCTTTGTTTCCTTTGCCTTGAAGGACAAATTGACCTTCGGCTGGCTCTGCTTTTTCGGCGGCTTTGCCGGCTGCTTTTTCGATTTTTCAGCGGCACCCTTCTTAAAAATCTCTGTTTTTTCGTAATTCACAATCCTGCCCAGGCTCTGGATAAGCTCCTCGGCTTTTTTGCCGTCAAAAGCGGCTTCCTTTTCCGGGCTGAGCATGACTATGGTTTTTTCATACTGCCGTCCGATGCTCTCCCCGATAACATCCTTTTTTTTCAGCTCCTGGAGCTTTTGCAAATGCCGTTTATTATCCGGCGGAAGATTTTTCCGCATCCCTTCCAGATTTAGACACTGGGAAACCACCTGCCGGGCCTTTTTTATAGCCTCCGCCGTATTGTTTTCGCCCAGAAGCTGTTTCATTTTTTTATAGTCTGCGTGCATTTTATTATAGGCCAGCACCTGGGCCTTTACCGGCTGAAACGGGGACGGCTTTTTTGCCGGCTGCGGCGGCACCTTCTTTGGCCTCTGCTCGCCCTGTGCCGCCTTTTTTTGCGGTATGGGAGGTAGGGGAGGCAGCGGTGCCGGCTTTGCCGGGGCAACCGGTTTTCCTATTACTACTTCTTTCAGTCTTTTCCAAAGGGACATTCCCAATTCTCCTTCTTATAAGCTAAGGGGAGTCAAACCCCATAAGGCTTAAAAACATAAATTTTGCGTAATACTGCAGAAAATCCTGCAAATATACGCCATTATTTTTGTATTTTCTTTGTCTTCCATCCAAATTTAAAGATTTTAAGCTCTTCGACCTTAAACGCAGAGAAATTTAGTGCAATTTCAATGCGGAGGACGAAGATAGGCTAACGCCTTTCGAGGACGACAAATTGGAAGTGTGCAAATTTAACAAGTTTAAGGCTTATGGGGTTTGATTCCCCTTAGCTTACCTTATATTTCTCCATCCGGCTGAGAATCCGTTCCTTTTCTTCCCCGGTACTGGGCGTAGGCTTATAATCGTTGTAGCCGGACTGGGAAGAAACAGAGCAGGGAATGATTTCGCTTTCCCATTCCCCGGTCAGCTTGCCGTCCACCGTCCGGAAGGTCAGCTGATAAATAAAGCAGTCCTTATCCATGGGATTATGGTTACCGCCGAAGCAGAAATTTCCCATGCTGTATACGATTTCCTTGCCCTTATAGGTCTCCATGCCCTGTATCACATGGGGATGATGCCCGAAAACGCCGTCTGCACCGGCATCAATGGCATACCGTCCTACCGCCTTTTGCACATCATAGGGGTAATTTTCCCCTTCCAGACCCCAGTGACAGCTCACAAACACCAAATCCGCCCCCTTCTCCCGGAGCGATGTGATCGCATCGCGAAGGCGTGCACGCACATCCCCGTCATCGTACCAAATAGAGAAGGCGGCAAAGCCGATATACGTTTCTCCTTCGCCCTTTTCTCCCGCGGCTATCCTCGCCGCTTCGCCGGGTCGGACGGAAAACAGGGCCGTTTTTTCGTTATAGGCGTAGGCGATATTTTCGTTTTCCAGTGCTTTCCTCGTGTCTGAAAAGCCGATTTCCCCAAAGTCATAGGTGTGATTATTGGCAAGGGATACCACTTCAATGTCCCCCTCGGTGAGAATTTTTGCGTAGTGGGCGGGACCCTTGAAGGTGTACGCCTTGTCAGCACGGTTTTCCGATTCTGTCAGTGTTCCCTCAAAATTCACGAAGGTAAGCGTATCTGCCCGGAAAATGGGTGCCACATTCTCGAAAAAGTAGCCGTGGTTTTCTCCTTCTGCCTGAAAGCGGGAATGGAAGCTACCCCCATAGGCAAAACGGGGATCGCTGCCGAGGGTACAGTCCCCGGCAGCGGTAATGATTATTTCAGATTGCACAGGCGTGGGCACAGGGGTGGCATCTGCCACAGCCGGCACCGCTTCCTTCTGTCCACAGCCGGACAAAAGGAGACAAAGCCCTGCAAAAACCGGAAAAATCCTTTTTCTCATTTTTCGATCTTTTCTACGCCCATATACGGACGGAGCACTTCGGGAATAACCACACTGCCGTCACCCTGCTGGAAGTTTTCGAGTACGGCCGCCACGGTTCTGCCTACCGCCACGCCGGACCCGTTTAGGGTGTGTACCAGCTGTGCCTTGCCGCCGGCATCCCGGTAGCGAATGGACGCACGCCTTGCCTGGAAATCCTCGAAATTGGAGCAGGAGGAAATTTCCACATATCTGCCGTAGGACGGCATCCAAACCTCAATATCATACTTCATTGCGGCTGTAAAGCCAAGGTCCCCTACACAGATTTTTACCACTCTGTACGGAAGGCCCAGCCCCTTCAGTACGCTTTCTGCATCGGCTGTCAGCTTTTCAAGCTCTTCGTAGGAATCCTCCGGACGAGTAAATTTCACAAGCTCTACCTTATTAAATTGGTGCTGACGGATAAGTCCACGGGTATCTCTGCCTGCACTGCCGGCCTCGGCACGGAAGCAGGCGGAATAGGCGGCATGCTTTATGGGAAGGTCGGCAGCATCCAGAATCTGGTCACGGTACAGATTCGTCACCGGTACTTCTGCCGTGGGGATGAGGAAATAGTCCGTATCCGTCACCTTAAAGGCGTCCTCTTCAAATTTCGGAAGCTGACCGGTACCAACCATGCTGTTTCGGTGTACCATATAGGGCGGCAGAATTTCCGTATAGCCGTTTTCCAGCGTGTGCTTGTCCAGGAAATAGCTGATAATTGCCCGTTCCAGACGTGCACCGAGACCGCGGTACACGGTAAATCTTGCCCCGGTAATTTTCGCCGCGGAGGCAAAATCCAAAATGCCAAGGCTTTCCCCTAAATCCCAATGTGCCTTCGGCTCAAAGGGAAATTCTGTAGGCGTACCGAATTTGCGGATTTCCACATTGTCCTCGTCCGTATCCCCGTCGGGCACGGTGGGATTGGGAATATTGGGAATCCGAAGGAGCATTTTTTCTAAGGCTTCTTCCGTTTCCCGGGTTTCCCCATCCAGAAGCTTTACCTTATCGGATAAGGCACGCATTTCTGCCAGGATTTCCGTCACATCCTCCCCTGCCTTTTTCATCTGGGGAATGGCTTTGGAAACCTCGTTCTGCCGTGCCTTCATCTGCTCTGCTTCATAGAGAAGTGCTCTTCTTTTTTCGTCCAGGGCAAGCACCGCATCAATATCCACGTCCTCTTTCCGCCGGGCAAGTGCCGCCTTTATTTCTTCTGTTTCTGTGCGTAAGCGTTTAATGTCTAACATTTTTTTCTCTCCTTATTCTCCGTCATAATTTGCATCGATTTCTGCTTTTACCGATTTGTATCTGCCGAGTATTTTTTCCTTTAACATGGTGGAATCCACCTTATCGATTTCTTCCTTCGCCTTTTTGTAAAGACCGTCATCACAGTAGCCGTCCGCAATATAAATGGATTCCACGGCATTTGCATACGCTTCCTCTGCGTTTTTATACTTGTCCAGCTCCGTGGTAAGGCTTTCCACCTTTGTATTCAGTCCTGCAATGGTCGTATCGTTTTGCACCTTTTCTTCTTTCAGCTGCAGATTTTCATTCTGTAGGCTCTGGACACGGCTCTCATAATTTTCATTTGCCTTTTTATAGTCGGTCATGGCAAGACTTAAAAGGACCAGCACCAGTGCCACGGTAAACAGGATGATCGTATACATCCAAAAGGACTTAATTTTTTTGTTCATTTTTATCACCTCATGTTAAACGCTCAAAATTCGCTTCTGCGTAGCGTTAGGCGTTTTTAATATTTGTATATGGACTTTTCGTTTGCCCTATCTTAGAACGCAATTTTGAAAGGGGTTTAAATTCCAAATATTTCCATAATTCGTTCAAATTCGCCGGCATCGGCGTATGTGATTTCAATTTTTCCTTTTTTGGCGTTGCCGCTGACCCGAACCTTTGCCCCCAGCTTTTTGGAGAAGCGATCCTCGATGTCCCGGATTTCCGCCGTATATTTTACCGGGGCTTTCTTTGCGGAACGCTTTAGGCTGACAAGCCGTTCCAGCTCACGCACCGATAACCCTTCCTGTATAACCCGCTCTGCTAAAAGCAGTTGGTCTGCATCCTGGGCCGAGAGAAGGGTTCTGGCGTGTCCTGCGGATATTTTTCCTTCCCGGACAAGCTCCCGTACCGGCTCCTTTAAGGCTAAAAGCCGCAGAGCGTTTGCCACCGCACTTCTGCTTTTCCCGATTTTCTCGCTGACCTCCTCCTGCGTCATCCCATATAAATCCATGAGATTCCGAAAACCGTCCGCCTCTTCCATAGGATTTAGGTTTTCCCGTTGCAGGTTTTCAATTAAGGCAATCTCGCTGGCAGTTTTCTTGTCGTATTCCCGGATAATCGCCGGAATTTCTTTAAGCTCTGCCATTTTCGCCGCACGCCAACGCCGTTCACCGGCTATAATTGTATAGAATCCTTTTTCATTTTTCGTTACCACAATCGGCTGGATGATACCGTGTTCCCGTACAGATGCGGCAAGCTCCTCCAGCTGCTCGGGAGCAAACCGCTTCCGTGGCTGCTTTAAATTCGGCTCCACCTCTGTAATACGAAGGGAAACAATTTTGTCGCCCTCCTCCGCCTGCAGGGGTAAATCCTCTGATAAAAAGAGTGCATCCAAGCCTTTTCCCAGGCCTCTTTTTGCCATTTGACCACTTCCTTCCTATTAGATATTGTTTGCTTCTAAAACCTCTTCCGCAAGCTCGGTATAGCTTTCTGCCCCGCGGCTTGCCCGGTCGTACACAATTACCGGCTGCCCGAAGCCCGGTGCCTCACTCAGGCGTACATTTCGGGGAATGATTGTTTTATATACCTTCTGGGGGAAGAATTTCTTCACCTCGTCCACCACTTGAATTGCTAAATTGGTACGGGAGGAAAACATCGTCATCAAAACGCCTTCAATTTCAATATTGGGATTTAACAGCTTTTTCACCCGTTTAATCGTTGCAGTAAGCTGGCTCAGTCCTTCCAGAGCATAGTATTCACATTGAATGGGCATCAGCACGGAATGACAGGCAGTGAGTGCATTTAACGTGACAAGACCGAGAGACGGCGGACAGTCTAAAAGAATAAAGTCATATTTTTCCTGCACTTCTTCTATTGCTTCCTTCAGCCGATATTCTCTTGCCATCAGACTTACAAGCTCGATTTCTGCCCCAGACAGTGCAATACTGGACGGGCACACCGCTAAATTATAATAATCCGTCTTTACAATCACCGATTCCATTTTTTCGGAACGAATCAGCACATCATAGACAGAATTTTCAATTTTTCGGTTATCGATTCCAAGACCGCTGGTAGCATTTCCCTGCGGGTCCATATCAACAAGCAAAACCTTTTTTCCTGCTTTTGCGAGACAAGCCGCAAGATTTACAGCCGTAGTTGTTTTGCCAACGCCACCCTTCTGGTTTGCTATTGCAATTATTTTTGCCATGGCAATCTCCTTTATCTGTTTCGTATTCTCTCCTATTATAGCACAAAAATGTTTCACGTGAAACAAAAAAATAAAAAAAATATAAAATGTTTCACGTGAAACATTTATTTGCCTTTTCTCTGTGCCTTTTTTTTGCCCTTGTAAAGAAAAGATTTTCATTTTATAATGATAGAAAAATATTTAATAAATTTTAAATTTTTGTTGCAAAGGAGGGATTTTTTTGGTATAATAAATATAATTAAGCGAAAAGTATTTGAATTAGTTATCCACATGTATTTTACGCAATTTTTTACTTTTCCACAGACTTATCCACATAAAACAAGCTGATTTTGCCCAAAAAAGTTTGTTTTCCACAATACCTGATTTTTAGTTTTCCTATTTATCCACGGGCAAAAAATTATGAAAGGATCTTTCACAGATGAACGGTGAAATTTTAAACATCTGGAATCACGCACTTCCTCTCATCGAAGAGGAGGTTACATCTGTAGGATATCAGACCTGGATATTAACCATCGTACCGATTTCTTTTGAAAACGGATTCTTTACCGTTTCCGTTCCGTCAGACGTAAATAAAAATATGGTTGACCACCGCTACAAGGAGCTGATTCAAAATGCTCTCTTTGCCGTATGCGGCTCCCGCTGTACCCTCGTTGTAAATATTGGTGACGTTGAAGAGAAAAAAGAAGAAAAGGCATCCCGAAATTTAGGAATGCCGCTCAATCCAAAATATACCTTCGAGAGCTTTGTTGTGGGCGGCTCGAACCGCTTTGCGCATGCCGCCTCGCTTGCCGTTGCAGAAACGCCGGCAAGAACCTATAATCCCCTGTTTTTATACGGCGGCGTGGGACTTGGTAAAACCCACCTTCTCCATGCAATCGGTAATTTTATCATTCAAAATAATAATGATATGAAGGTCATGTACATATCTGCGGAAACCTTTACGAATGAGCTGATTAATTCCATTAAGGACTCCCGAAACGATGAATTTCGGGAAAAATATCGCTCTGTCGATGTCCTGATGGTGGACGATATTCAGTTTATCGCCGGAAAAAAGGTAACGGAAGAGGAATTTTTCCATACCTTTAATACCCTATACGATGCCAATAAGCAAATTATTATCACAAGCGACCGTCCGCCCAAGGAAATGAAGACCTTAGAGGACAGGCTTCGCTCCCGGTTTGAATGGGGCATAATCGGGGATTTGTACGCCCCGGACTATGAGACCCGTGTTGCCATTTTGCGGAAAAAAGCACAGCTTGAGCATATTGATATTCAAGACGAAATCGTGGAGCTGATTGCAGAAAAAATTACATCCAATATCCGAGAATTGGAGGGCGTATTTAACCGGGTGCTTGCCTACCGTGGTCTTATCAACAGCGAAATTACCACGGAGGTTGCCCTCGATGCCATGAAAAGCTACCAGCATACGTCCGGCCCTGCCGTCACCCCTGACGAGATTGTGGACAGCACTGCAAAATTCTATCATATTAAAAAAGAAGAAATCATGGGAAATAAGCGGACGAAAAATATTGCCCGTGCCCGGCAGGTTGCCATGTATCTCATGCGTGAAATTTTAGGGTATTCCCACCTTAAAATTGCCAAATATCTGGACAAGCACCATACCACCGTTATGTACGGCATAAACGAAATTGAAGCGAGTATGGGAGAGGACCCGTCCTTCCGCCTTGAAATTTCAACACTGAAGAAGGATATCACGGAATAGTTTTCCACCGTCTCTTTTCCGTTTTTTCGCACCATTTCTCGCTTTTGCACCTTTTCCACATACTCTACTAAAAATACTATATTTATTTTATATATTTATAGCGCGCTATCCAAACTGCGAAGGAGGAACCACAGATGATTTTTTCCTGTGAAAAACAAATTCTGTCCGATGCCGTATCCACGGTGATGAAGGCAGCCGGAACTAAGGCTTCCATGCCGATTTTAGAAGGAATTCTCATTCATACCGATGAAGACTGTATTATTTTGAAGGCGAACAATTTAGAGCTCGGCATCGAATGCCGTATTCCCGCCGAGATTCGGGAGGATGGTGCAATCGTTACGGGAGACGTTCGTATTTTCTCCGAGGTAATCCGTAAGCTTCCCTCCGGCATGGTAGATATAACGGTACAGGATAACTTTTCCATGACCGTGCAAAACGGAAAATCCATCTATAATATTGTAGGCATGAATCCGGAGGAATTTCCGGAACTGCCGGAGGTTTTAGAGGATTCCGGTATCACCCTGTCCTCGGAAACACTGAAAAAAATGATTCGGCAAACGGTGTATGCCGCCGCCCAAAAGAATGAGCGGCCTGCACTGACAGGCGTATTCTTTGAAATTGAGCCTACTACCTTTCATATGGTTGCCTTAGACGGCTTCCGTATGGCTATTCATAACGAGCCCCTGTCGGAAAATCCGGATGAGGAGCCCTACAGCTTCATCGTACCGGCAAGAACGCTTTTAGAGCTTTCTAAAATCCTGCCCGATGATGATACACCGGTACTGATTACCGCAAGCACGAAGCATGTTCTCTTCACAGTGGGCAAAACGAAGGTCGTTTCCCGGCTTTTATCAGGAGAATATTTCCAGTATCGCCAAATTATTCCAAATGACTTCAAAATCCGGACCCGTCTGGATGTGAAGGATTTACTGACCTGCGTAGAGCGGGCAGACCCCATTGTTTCCACGGATGTATATAAAAATCCGGTAGTGATGACCCTTTCCGGGGACACTTTAGCGATTGACTGTATCACCGCGGTGGGAAAGGCACATGACGTAATTGAGATTCCCGACTGCGGTAGTGAAATTCGCATCGGCTTTAACCAGCGGTATCTCCACGATGCCCTGTCGGTGTGTGACTGTGAGGAAATCATTTTGGAATTTAACGGAAGCCGTAACCCCTGTATTATCCGGCCGGCAGAAGGGGAGGAATTCCTCTTTATGGTACTGCCGGTACGTATCAGCGAATAGAAAGGATATAATATGGAAGAGAAAATTACCCTTCGTGATGAATATATCAAGCTGGACCAGGCACTGAAGGTTGCACTCGGCATCGGCGGCGGGCAGGCGAAGGAAATGGTGCAGCGCGGAGAGGTGCTTGTAAACGGTGCGGTATGCCTCCAACGAGGCAAGAAGCTTCGGGACGGGGACAAGGCGGAGGCAGAGGGCGTAATCATTCGGATTCAGAGTTAGGAAAGAAATATGCAAATAGGTCGGCTGAAGGTAACGGATTTCAGAAATTATAAGGAAGCAGATTTGGAATTTTGCGGCGGCATCAATATGCTGTACGGCAAAAATGCACAAGGGAAAACCAATCTTCTGGAAGCACTTTGGCTGTTTACGGCGGCAAAAAGCTTCCGTGCGGCACAAGACGGCGAAATGATTCGTTTTTCGGCAGATTCTGCCACGGTGCAAACGGAATATACCGCCTTCGGAAGAAAACAGACGGCGGAAATTATCATCAGCACCGGAAAACGAAAGCTTCTTCGGCTTGGCGGTGCACCCTTAGAGAAAACCAGTGCACTACTGGGGCAGTTTCCGGCGGTGATGTTTAGTCCCGATGAGCTTCATATCATTACGGGAGCCCCGGAGGTAAGGCGGCGGTTTACCGACAGTGCCATCAGTGCCTTCCGTCCGGCATATTACGGTGCTCTTCGCACCTATATCCGTGTCTGGAAGCAGAAAAATGCCCTTTTAAAGCATTCGCCGGCGAAGGAAATTTTATCCCCGTGGAATGAGCAAATGGCAGAGGTGGGTGCCACCCTTATGCAGTACAGAAAGGAATTTTTTGCCCGGCTTGCCCCGCTTGCCGCGAAGGTCCACCTGGAGGTGGCAGGAAAGGACGAGGAAATGGAGGTTTGCTATGTCCCGTCCGTACCGCTGAAGGAAACGAAAAAAGAACAGGCGGAGGCCCTTTATACGGCCCTTGAAAAAAAGCGGGATGCCGAAATTTATACAGGCTTATCCCTTATAGGGCCGCACCGGGACGAAATGCGATTTTTCATTCAGAAAAAGGATGCCCGTGCTTTTGCCTCCCAGGGGCAGATGAAGACGGCGGCAGTCGCCTTGAAAATTGCACAGGGTCTTCTTTTGGAAGAGGAAATCGGCGAGCCCCCGGCGGTGTTCTTAGACGATATTTTGGGAGAGCTTGACGAGGACAGAAGAACCTATCTCCTGTCCCATATGCATAATAAGCAGGTTATTTTAACGTGCACCGAACAGGATGCCGTTAAACTGGAAGGAGAAACACGGTTTTTCCGTGTGGAGGGCGGAACAGTATGTATATCCACATAGGCGGTGCATATGCCGTCCGAATGAGCGAAATCGTTGGCATCATGGATATGGAAAATACCAGTACCTCTTGGGTAACAAGAGAATTTCTGCGTAAGAAGGAGAAGGAGGGAAGGGTTATTACCACAACCCCCGAATTACCGAAATCCTTTGTGGTTACAGGAGAGTATGTGTATATAACACCCGTCACGGCAGCCACCCTTGAGAAAAGGTGGAAACTATGGTCGCAGAGGACGGGAAGAAAGGAATAAATGTTTATGGAAAAGCATGAGACAAATTATGACGGCAGTCAGATTCAGGTGCTGGAGGGGCTGGAGGCAGTCCGGAAGCGGCCGGGTATGTATATCGGGTCAACGTCTTCCATGGGTCTGCACCACCTGGTCTATGAAATCGTAGACAATGCCATTGACGAAGCACTGGCAGGCTTTTGCGATCATATCGAGATCACCATTGAGGCGGATAATTCGATTACCGTTTTAGATAACGGACGCGGTATCCCGGTAGATATTCAGCCACAGACGGGTCTGCCGGCTGTGGAGGTTGTATTTACCGTGCTCCACGCAGGCGGTAAGTTCGGCGGTGGCGGCTATAAGGTATCCGGCGGTCTCCACGGTGTGGGTGCCTCGGTTGTAAACGCACTTTCGGAAGAGCTGGAGGTAAGCGTATATAGGGACGGGGCGGAATACTATCAGTCCTATACCCGCGGCAATACGCTCCAGGCCTTAAAGCAGGTAGGTCCCACCACACTGCGGGGCACACGGGTGCACTTTAAGCCCGACCCGGAGATTTTTGACGAGCTTGTCTATGACTATGATGTACTGCTTCGGCGTATGCGTGAGCAGGCTTTCTTAAACGGCGGCGTAAAGATTACGCTGGAGGATAAGCGGGAGGAAGCCCGGAAGGAAACGCTTTACTATGAGGGCGGTATCCGCTCCTTCGTAGAATACCTCAATAAAAATAAAACGCCGCTCCATAGTGAAATTATTTATATAGAAGCAAACGAAGAGGTCCGTGCTGCCCAGATTGCCCTTCAGTATACCGATAGCTACACGGAAACAGTGGTTTCCTTCGCAAATGATATTAAAACCACAGAAGGCGGTATGCACGAGACGGGCTTTCGTGCCGGTCTTACCAAGGTCATCAACGATTATGCCAGAAAAAATAAGCTTTTAAAGGATGCGGATGCCAACCTTTCCGGTGAAGATGTAAGAGAAGGCATTACCGCCATCATCAGCGTAAAATTGCAGGAAGCACAGTTTGAAGGCCAGACGAAGACGAAGCTTGGAAACAGCGAAATGCGTACGCTTGTGGAAGGACTGATCAATAATAAGCTTGCCACCTTCTTTGAGGAAAATCCCACCGTGGCAAGAACAATCGTGGAAAAGGCTCTCCTTTCCTCAAGAGCCAGAGAAGCCGCAAGAAAGGCAAGAGACAATGCCAGAAGGAAAACGGGCCTCGATTCCCTTTCCCTGCCCGGTAAGCTTGCGGATTGCTCCTCGAAGGATACAACCTTTACCGAAATGTATATCGTTGAGGGTGACAGTGCGGGCGGCTCTGCCAAACAGGGCAGAGACCGAAATTTTCAGGCAATTTTGGCCCTCTGGGGTAAAATGCTGAACGTGGAAAAGAGCCGGGTGGACAAGGTCATCGGCAACGATAAGCTGACGCCGGTTATCGCCGCCATCGGTGCCGGCATCGGGGATGATTTCGATATTGAAAAGGTTCGCTACGGTAAAATTATCATCATGGCAGATGCGGACGTAGACGGATCGCATATTCGCACCCTGCTTCTGACCTTCTTCTTCCGCTTTATGCGGCCGCTGATTGACCACGGCAGAGTGTATCTGGCCCAGCCGCCGCTCTATAAGGTGTTCAAGGGTAAAAAAGAAAAATATGCTTATAATGATAATGAGCTTGCGTTGGCATTACAGGAAATCGGCGAGGATGCCAAGGTACAGCGATATAAGGGTCTTGGTGAAATGAATAAAGAGCAGCTCTGGGAAACGACGATGAATCCGGAAACCAGAACGCTTCTTCGGGTGACGCTTGAGGATGCCATTGCGGCAGACGAAATTTTCACCATTTTGATGGGCGATAAGGTAGAACCAAGACGCGATTATATCATAGAACACGCCACAAGCGTTAAGAACCTGGATATCTAAAGGAGGGAATAAAAAATGTTTAATCTGGAAAATGAAAAAATTATTCCCGTCGAGATAAGCCGGGAAATGAAAACGGCATACATAGATTATGCCATGAGCGTTATTATCGGCCGTGCCCTGCCGGACGTGCGTGACGGGTTAAAGCCCGTACACCGCCGTATTCTCTATACGATGAATGAGGACGGCATCACGGCAGATAAGGCGTATCGCAAGTGTGCGACGACAGTCGGTGACGTACTCGGTCGGTATCATCCCCACGGTGATGCCTCGGTATACGATGCCCTCGTTCGTCTTGCCCAGGATTTTTCCCTTCGCTATCCTTTAATTGACGGCCAGGGTAACTTTGGTAGTGTGGACGGGGATCCCCCGGCTGCTTACCGTTATACGGAAGCCAGAATGGCCCGTCTTGCCCAGGAAATGGTGGCAGATATTGAGAAGGAAACCGTGGACTTTATGCCGAACTTCGACGAACGGCTGAAAGAGCCCGTGGTGCTTCCCTCCCGTTTCCCGAACCTTTTAGTCAACGGCTCGTCCGGTATCGCCGTTGGTATGGCGACGAATATTCCGCCCCATAACCTTGGCGAAATCATTCAGGCTATTGACGCTATGCTGGAGGACCCGGAAGTTTCCATAGAAGAGCTGATGGAGATTGTAAAGGGGCCTGACTTCCCCACCGCCGGCCTGATTTTAGGCAGAAGCGGCATCCGCAGTATGTACACAACGGGAAAGGGCCACATTATCATGCGTGCCCGGGCAGAGGTAGAGGAGCATGGCGGCAGGGAACGGATTGTCGTAACGGAAATCCCCTACCAGGTTAATAAAGCACGGCTCATTCAGAAAATTGCAGACCTTGTCAAGGAAAAACGGATTGAAGGCATCTCCGACCTTCGTGACGAAAGTGATAGAGAGGGTATGCGGATTGTCATTGAGCTGAAAAAGGATGCAAGCGGCAATATCATTCTCAATCAGCTGTATAAAAACACCCAGATGCAGGAAACCTTCGGGGCAATTATGCTGGCAATCGTAGGGGGACAGCCCCAGATTCTCAACCTGAAGGAAATGCTGATGCATTATATCGACTTCCAGGAAGAGGTTATCCGCAGAAGAACGGCCTTCGATAAGAAAAAGGCAGAAGCGAGAGCCCATATCTTGGAAGGTCTCCGGATTGCCCTTGACCATATTGACGAAATTATCCGCATTATCCGCCAAAGCTATGACGATGCAAAGCCCCGCCTTATGGAAGCCTTCGGTCTTTCCGAGGTGCAGGCACAGGCGATACTCGATATGCGTCTGGCCCGTCTGCAAGGACTGGAACGGGAAAAAATTGATGCGGAATATAAAGAGCTACTGGAAAAAATCGCTTATTATACGGAAGTGCTGGCAAATGAAAGCATGGTAAAGGACATTATCCGTGAAGAGCTGGACGTCATTAAAAATAAGTACGGCGATGAGAGACGCACGGAAATCACCGCCATGGTAGGCGATATTGACGATGAGGATATGATAGACGAAGAGGAATGCGTCTTTACCTTGACCCACTTCGGCTACATAAAGCGTATTCCGGCAAACACCTACCGGAGCCAGCGTCGTGGCGGCCGAGGTATTTCCGGCCTCAGCACACGGGAAGAGGACTTTGTGGAAACGCTCTTTACCGCCTCCACCCACGCCCATATTCTGTTCTTTACAAACCGGGGCAGAATGTATCACCTCAAGGGCTACCAGATTCCGGAAGCCGGCAGACAGGCGAAGGGTACAGCCATTGTCAATCTCCTGCCCCTCGGCCAGGACGAAAAGGTGATGACCATGCTGGGCATCCGCCAGTTTGAAGAGGATACGGCATTGGTTATGGCAACGAAGGCCGGTACCATCAAGAAAACCATGCTGTCGGAATTTAATATGGCACGGAAAATCGGTCTCAATGCCATCGGTCTCAACGAAGGGGACGAGCTCATCAGCGTGCACCTCATCCATCCGGGCGATAATATTCTGATCGGTACCCATAACGGTATGGCCATCCGATTCAAGGAGGCGGATGTTCGTCCCATGGGCAGAAACGCCCACGGCGTCCGGGCAATAAAGCTCCGGGAAGACGACCGGGTGATCGGCATGACAACGGCGAGAGACGATGCAGAGCTCCTGGTTGTTACAGAAAAGGGCTTTGGTAAACGGACAACTTTGGATGCCTATAAGATTCAGAACCGTGGCGGTCTGGGCATCCGCACCTATAAGCTGACGGAGCAGACCGGTAATGTGGTCAGCATCAGCACCGTAACCAATGAAGAAGATGTGATGATGATTACCAGCGAGGGCATCATTATCCGTCTCCCGGCGGCCTCTGTCAGCAGTATCGGGCGAAACACCCGCGGCGTCCGCCTCATTCGCATGGAAGAGGGCACCGAAGTGGTTTCCGTTGCCCTTACTGAGCACGAGGAAGCGGAAGAGGAAGAAGAGGAATAAAAAACAAAAGGCGGAAAGGCCTTCGGAAAGGAAGGTATTTCCGCCTTGCCTTTACATATACTGTAGCGATAGCGTTGCAAAGCAACGCAATGAATTGCCTTCGGCGTGAATTGAAAGCTAAAGATTTCATGAATTGCACCATATGGTGCATGAATTGTGCAAATGCACATTAAAAGGCAATTCAATTCATGGAGCGAAGCGAGAATTCATGGCTTTAGCCAATTCATGACAACGGTGTTGTCAATTCATTAAGAATGGAGAATAACGATGAAAGAAAATAAACTTGTTGATTTATCGAAAATGTTTGCAGTTGATATAGTTAATTTATGCACTGATATAAAAGAAAATCGAAAGGGTAATGTATTGTTAAATCAGTTATTAAGAAGTGGAACAAGTATAGGT
>SVJY01000043.1 GCA_015068765.1 Oscillospiraceae bacterium | reverse complement strand
GTTGAAAATATTTTGTTTTTGTTGTATAATCTACTTGTATTTTTTGTTGTTTTGACATACTGCAATTATACCACAAAAGCCGCGAAGTTTCCATACTTCTGCGGCTTTTTGTGTGCAAAAATTTAGGGCTGTCTCACAGTTTTAGTGAGACAGCCCCTTTTTTTGTCATTCTCCCCTATTTGCGTGCAATGTTTCCGTGCTGGCTTTTGCGGTCATAAACGCCATATCCTGCACGGCGACAGGGTCTTGGGAAAGGAGTGCATGGGCGAACACCTCGTCCATATGGGAAACCGGTATGATTTCCAGTGCTTCCCGCACCGTGGCAGGAAGCTCCTCCGTATCCCGCATATTTTCTGCCGGAATCAGCACTGTCCGTTTACCGAGCCGGTGTGCCGCCGTAAGTTTTTCTTTTATCCCGCCTACCGGAAGCACCTTACCCCGGAGCGTCACTTCTCCGGTCATGGCAATGTGTCCGGCAACCGGTCTTTGCGAAAGTGCCGACGCAATGGCAGTAGCCATGGTGATGCCTGCGGAAGGACCGTCTTTCGGCACTGCTCCTTCCGGTACGTGCACATGAATATCCTTCGTTTTATAGAAATCCGGTGCAATCCCCAGCGTATGGGCACGGGTACGGATAAAGCTGATTGCCGCCGAAACGGACTCCTTCATCACATCGCCCAGACTGCCTGTCCGCTGAATCTTTCCGTCGCCATCCATAACGGCAACCTCAATCCGAAGCGTCTCTCCGCCGACGGCTGTCCATGCAAGACCGGATGCGGTACCGATTTCGTCCTTACCCGTTTCCATATCCCGGATAAATTTATATTTACCCAGTAATTCCTCTACATTCCGTGCTGTGACGGTAATCCCCTCTGCTCCTGCCTCCACCCGGGCGGCAATCCGTCGGCAAAGGTGGGCAAGCTCCCGTTCCAGCTGGCGAACACCAGCTTCCCGTGTATAGTGGCTGATAATGCTCCGAAGTCCGTCACGCCGCACTGTTACCTTTTTACCCGCCAGGCCGTGGCTTTCTATGGTTTTCGGCAGAAGATGCCGCATCCCGATCTCCAGCTTTTCCTCTTCGGTATACCCGGCGATATCGATAATTTCCATACGGTCATACAGCGGTCTGGGAATCCGGTCTGCCACATTGGCCGTAGTAATAAACATGACATTTTCTAAGGAGAAGGGCACCTCCAGATAGTGGTCCCGGAACGTGTGGTTCTGTGCAGGATCCAGTACCTCCAAAAGTGCCGCCGCCGGGTCGCCCCGGTGGTCTGTTCCCATTTTATCAATCTCATCTAAAAGGAGCAGTGGATTTTCCGTGCCGGCACGGCGAATAGCATCTGCAATCCGGCCGGGCATAGACCCGATATAGGTTTTCCGGTGCCCCCGGATATCCGCTTCATCGTGCACGCCGCCTAAAGAGATGCGGACATACTCTCTCCCCAACGCCTCCGCCACAGACTTTACAATCGAGGTTTTCCCCACGCCCGGCGGACCGACAAGGCACAGAATCTGTCCCTTCATATCTCCTGCCAGCTTCCGTACTGCCAGATATTCCAAAAGCCGCTCCTTGACCTTTTCCAGCCCATAGTGGTCACGCTCCAGAATCCGGGCAGCTTTTTTCAGATTACTGCTCTCTATGCTTCGGATGCCATAGGGCATTTCCAGAAGCGTTTCTAAATAGGTATACGTCACAGCCGTTTCCGGGGAAGACGGATTTTGACGACGTAGCTTCAAAAGCTCCTTTTCCGCCTTCTTTCGCACCTCCTCCGGGAGGGCCTTCGTGTAAATTTTCTGTTCAAATGCAGCAATATCTTCCTCAAAATCATCTCCAAGCTCCCGGGAAATCACCTGGAGCTGTTCCCGCAGATAGGCTTCCTTCCGGCTTTGTGCCAAATTCTCCTGCACCTGCGACGTAATGTGATTTTCCGTCCGGAGAACCTCTACCTCGCTCTCTAAAATCACAATGAATTTCCGTGCCCGTTCCGCTACATTCTTTTCTTCTAAAATTGCCTGTTTATCCGCCGTGCGGACAAAGAAATTGGATGCCAGAAAATCCAAATGCTTGCCGAAATCCGCTTCGGCGGCTATCGTACGGTATACATCACCGTTGGCTCTGGGGTTCAGCTGGAGATACTCTGTAAACAGGCGGTCGATAACCCGTCTTGCCGCCTCGGTATCGGTAGCGGTAAGCCCACGCCGCAGTGAGCGAATCTGGTGCACCTGACAGGAATAGTATGCACCATCCGTATCCAAAGAAGCCAGCTCTGCCCTGTAAAGCCCCTCTACAAGCACGCGAACATAATTTTGGGGCAGACGAAGCATCTGCCGAATTCGTGCCACGGTACCCACCGTGTATATCCCTTCTGCACCCGGCTCGTTCTCATTGGCATCCCGCTGGGTGGCAAGGAATGCCATTTGTCCGTTTTGCATCGCCGCTTCCAGTGCCGCAATGGATTTTTCCCTTGCCACATCAAAGTGCAGTACCATATATGGAAAAATGACAATGCCACGCACGGGAATCAGCGGCATTGTCATAAGCTGTCTTGTCATGAAAATGCGCTCCTTTCTGTATGTCTCCCATACAGTATAACGCATTTTTATTTATTTTTCAAGTGTTTCTTACAAACTCCCCGTTTTTTCGACCGTGTATTTTCAGGAAAGACCGGAAAAATTGCACGCTGTTTGTGCCGGTACGGTAAAATCGGCATTTTCCGACAGTCGGGATATCATCCCACCGGCATGGGACACTCCAATGACCTCTATGCCCTCCATCTCGATAGACACCGCATTTTCCATGGGCATATAGACCCGCCGAACCCCTGCCTCCCGTGCCGCCGCCACCTTCTGCATAACGCCTCCCACCGGCAAAACCGTCCCCTTCGGCGATACTTCACCGGTAAAGGCAACCGTGTCCGGAATCGGTACGGTAAAAACGGCAGAATAAATCGCCATACACACTGCCAGCCCTGCGGAAGGGCCGTCTGCCATGACTGCGGCAGGGAAGCTGACATGAATTCGGTAGTCCTCGCCACTGAATTTGCAGGCGGTTTCCAGATAACGAAGGGCATTTTCCACCGCAGACAAGGCCGTGCTCCGCCGAGAAAGGCGGCGTGCACCGAAGGAAACTGTCTCCGATTCTGCCGCACCTGTCACCGTGAGGCCACCCCTGCCCTTTTGAAAGGAAGCAGTGGCTTCAATATCCATTACCACGCCGCCGTGTACCCCTGCCACCGCAAGCCCCCGCACTGTACCAACTCTTGCCTCTTCCCTTGCAAAAACACGCATCCGGGGCATATACCGCCCGGCTTCCGCCACCCAGAGAATGTCGGCGCGGGTAATAGACTGTCGCCCCTCGCACCGAGCAAAGCTACCTGCCGTCTGAATAATATTCACCGCATCCCGACCGTTTTGGGCGTAATCAGCCACTGCCGCCACCGCCTCCGTTTCTGCCGTAAAGCCGCTTTTTTGGGCGGCATTCCCGGCAATAGACAGGATTTCCGGCTCGGACAGAGCATCAAAGTACACCTCCGCACACCGGGAACGGAGTGCCGGGGGCAAGGTTTCCGGAGAACGAGTGGTCGCCCCCACAAGGCGGAAATCTGCCGGCAGACCGTTCTGAAAAACATCATGAATATGCTTAGGAATTTCCTTATTGTCCCGGCTATAGTACGCACTTTCAAAAAAAACACGGCGGTCCTCCAGTACCTTGAGAAGCTTATTGAGCTGTATGGGCGGCAGTTCGCCGATTTCATCCAAAAACAAAATGCCCCCGTGGGCCTTGGTGACGGCACCGGGCTTCGGCTGAGGGATGCCGCTGGGACCGTAGGCACCGGCTCCCTGATAGATGGGGTCATGCACCGAGCCGATTAAAGGGTCGGCAATCCCTCTCTCATCATACCGGAGCGTCGCCGCATCCATTTCCACAAACCGGGCACTCTCCCCAAAGGGAGACAAAGGATTTTTCGCCGCCTCCCGAAGTGCCGCCCGCGCCGCCGCCGTTTTCCCCACGCCCGGCGGACCGTAAATAATCACGTGCTGGGGATTTTCGCCGCAAAGTGCCGCCCGCAGCGCCCGGATTCCGTCTGCCTGTCCGCGGATTTCCGCGAAGGAAGAGGGACGCGTTTTTTCCGAAAGAGGCTCTGTGAGCTGAATCCGACGCAAGGCGTGCAGTTTTTCCAGCTCCCGTCTGGACTCTTTTGCCATGGCATTTTGTCCGCTCTTTTGTCCACGGAGCTGGAGTAAAAAGTAAACGGCAATCACAGCGGAAAAGCAAAGCTGTGAAAACATCAGTATATTGGCAAGCATATTGATTCCTCCTGCTTTTTTCAGTAGTATTTGCAGTTTAGACCGAAATATGCCGCCGCATCGCTATGGAAGGAATTTTTTCATAGAATTTTTCATAGTATATACAGAAAGGAGTACAGAGACCTTGGATACTTTTATGCTTTTTCATTTTTTACCGCCGGAGCTTGCCGGACGCATACAGGAGACCGGTATTTCCCCGGCGGAAATTCGGGAAATTCGCCTTCGTGCAGAAGCACCACCGGTTATCGTTGCCGGGAAAACATATGTTCTCCACGATACAGTTCTCTCCTCCTGCACCCTACAGCGAACAGCAGGGCGTATGTGCCAGAATTCCGTCTATGCCCGGCAGGAGGAGCTGCGAAACGGCTTCGTCACCCTTCCCGGCGGACACCGTGCCGGCTTCTGCGGCAGAACGGTGCTGGAAAACGGGCAAGTGCGTTCCCTAACGGATATTTCCTCTATCAACCTGCGTGTAGCACACGAAATCCCCGGCGTAGCCGACCCCATTCTGCCTGCCCTTGTCCATGGGCAGGATGTTTACAACACGGTAATTGTCTCACCGCCTGCCTGCGGTAAAACCACGCTTCTTAGGGATATTGCCCGGCAGCTTGGGGGCGAAGCCTACGGCTTCCGTGTGGGCATTGCAGACGAGAGAGGTGAGCTTGCCGCCATGCACCGGGGTGTTCCCCAGAACGATATCGGTATGTTTACAGACGTATACGACGGCTGTCCCAAGGCACAGGCGATGCAGATGCTTCTCCGTGGCATGGCCCCCCAGGTGGTCATCACCGACGAGCTGGGCGGCGAAGAGGACGAGGCGGCCGTGCGTGCACTTACCTATGCAGGCGTGCGTGTCATCTGCTCCATCCACGGCGGGAGTCGGGAGGATGCACTCGCCCGTCCCGGCATCGGGGCACTCATTCGGGCCGGTGTGTTCAGAAAAACCGTTGTACTGGGCGGAATCGGGCAGATTCTCTCTGTATCCTAACGAAAAAGAGGCTGTAGCAAAACGAATATTTATACAATCCATTTTGTGGGGACGGTCCCCCAATGGCTTGTACTGCATATTCATTCATTTTGCTTCCGCCTCTTTTGTTTTCGTTATAAAATAATGTCGCTTTTCTCCCGGACAGAAAATGCCGCAAAATAGCGGTTTTCCATAGGAATCCACTTTTCAAAAAACATCGGTGCCTTGTCGCCGTTTCGCTCCAGAATCCGTTTTTGCTGAGTCTCGGCATCCACATCTAAAAAGATACGCAGGCTGTAAATTTCTTCATAATAGGGGTGGGCACTGTACACGCCCTCCACGATATGTAAATCTGTAGGGTGTGCCATACGTTGCCGCGTGATCCTGCCCACACTGCAATCGAAAATGCCGTATGAAAAGGGCTCGTCTGAAAAAATACCCTCGACCACTTCGCCGTAAAACCGATCATAATCCACATTACCGCCGGGTGCGGCAAGGCGTTCCTCCGTCCTAAGATGGGGCGGAAGAAAAAAATCATCCATATGGTAGACATTGCCGCCAAGTGCCTTATGCAGTGCCGCCGCCAGCGTGGTTTTCCCACTGCCGGCTCCGCCTTCAATGGACACAATCACCGGCTCCTCACACGTTGAAAGGAGCGTTTTTATTCTTTCCACTATTTCTTTCATATCCTATCCTTCCAGAAAATAGGTGGCTTCCATATCTGCCGTGGAAAGTGCAAACGCCAGCGGAAAACGTTGAAATGCCTCGCCCACGTTTCGGGCCTCCTCTGTGCCGGCAAAACCCATGTGATACCGGATAGCAAACGCCTCTTCTCTTGTCAGCCGCATAAAGCCCGTGATAATATAGACAGATTTTTCGCCGTGTCCGTAGGGCAGATCGTCGCTGTACTCAAAGGTGGGAACGGTTTTCCATACGCCGTTTTCCTTCACGTTCCGGGTGCCCGGCTTATAGCAGTTTATCTTGCAAAGATCGTGGAGCAGTGCCGCAATCGCTACGCTCTCGTCATCCACACGGAGCCCGTATTCCTCCCGAACCCTCGGTCTTTCCAGATATGCCTTGAGGCAATGGTACACATTGACGCTGTGCTCCACAAGTCCGCCTTGATAAGCCCCGTGAAACCGGGTGCTGGCAGGTGCGTCAAAAAAATCGCTGGCGGAAGATGTAAGATACTCTAAAAGCTTATCGGCTCCCTCCCGCCGGATGTGCTCCTTATAAATCGAAATAAATTCTTCTCTTTTATCCATCGTTTCCTCCTATGTACTGATTATTCCGGCATTATCCTTCCGATTTCTGCCTATTTTGTATACTCTACGTGCAAAAGCTCGTGTGCCCTGTCCTTGATAATTTCGCTATATACGTTTTTCAGAATGGGGTTTTCTGCCGAACGGCGAATGCTCTGCAGTCTGTCTGCTTTATAGAGCCCGGTGCCTCTTGCCCGTTTTTCACTTTCCATCGCAAAGGGCTGACCGCCGCCGTTAATACAGCCGCCGGGACATGCCATAACTTCAATAAAATCAATTTTCTCGCCGCTTTTTAGTCTCTGTATCACCGTTTCGGCATTATTTAGGCCACTGACAACCACAATATGCAGCTCCCGTTCTCCGTACATAAGCTTAAATTCTTTAATGCCGTCCATGCCTCTCTGTCCGTAATTTGCCACCATCATAAGGTCGGCCCGGGATCTGTTTGCTATCACGCGGCGGAGCACCGCTTCCGTAACACCGCCGGTTACGCCAAAGATAACACCTGCACCGGAAATGGTGCCAAAAGGCATATCCACCGCTTCCGGCTCCAAGGAGTCAAACATAATGCCGGCCTCTTTGATCATGGAAATCAGTTCCTGCGTGGAAATCACTGCATCTACATTCGGAACGCCGTCCGTCTGAAATTCTGCTCGTGACGCTTCAAATTTCTTAGCCGTGCAGGGCATTACCGCTACATGGAACATCTTTTGAGAGGCAGCCTTTGCCCGATCCTTTAGTACAGACGCCATCATCTGCATGGGGGAACGGCAAGTGGAAAGATGGGGCAGAAGCTCCGGATGCTTTTTCTCGCAGTACTGAATCCAACCGGGACAGCAAGAAGTAATCAGAGGCATATTTTCACCGCTTTCCACTCTGTGGATAAATTCTTCACTTTCTTCCACTACGGTAAGGTCAGCGCCCAAAGAGGTATCGCAAATTTTGTCAAAGCCCATCCGGTGCAGAGCTGCCACAATTTTGCCCATCACATCGTCACCGTCTTTTATGCCCAGCTCTTTTCCGAAAGCCACACGTACAGCCGGTGCCACCTGTACAGTTGTTATCACCTCCGGATCGCTGATTGCTTTCCACACAGAAGCAATATGATTCTTAACCACAATCGCACCCGTGGGACATACTGCCACGCACTGGCCACAGCCCACGCAAGGACTTTCTGCCAAAGGCTTGCCGAAGGCGGTACTGATAACCATGTTAGAACCGCGGTATGCAAAATCAATGGCACCCACGTTCTGCACTTCGTTACACATTCTTACGCAGTCACCGCAAAGAATACACTTGCCGGCGTCCCTTGTGATGCAAACCGAAGAGGTATCCTCATGCACCGTGGATTTTGCGGTGTTCGGAAACCGCACATCCGTAATATTAAAACGCATAGCCAGATCCTGCAGCTTACATTTACTGTTATTTTCACAGGTTGTACAATCCCGGCAATGGTTTGCAAGAAGTAGTTCCAGAATGTTCTTTCTGTATCTTCGCAGCCGTTCTGTGTTCGTTTTAATCTTCATACCGGCACGGGGCGGCGTAGAACAGGCCGCATCCAGACCGCCTCGTTCGTTTTCTACCATGCACATCCGGCAAGCACCGTAAACCGAAAGCTCGGAATGATAGCAGAAGGTTGGCATTTTTACGCCGGTTTTGTTGATAAGCTCAAGAAGATTTTTCTCCCCGCTTATTTCAACGGGAATTCCATCTATGGTTACATACTGTTTTTCCGTCATCTGATTATGCCTCCTTAATAGCCTTGCATGCACAAGCCAAAATACAGCTTCCACAGCGGATACACTTGGAAAGGTTAATTGCATGGGGTTCTTTCACCTTTCCTTCAATGGCGCTTACCGGACAAAGGCGTGCACACTTCGTGCAGCCCTTGCAAAGTGCAGGATCAATCACAATCTGCTTCAGCTTCTGGCAAGCATCTGCGGGGCACTTCTTGTCGTAAATGTGGGCCTCATACTCATGGCGGAAGTTCTTAATCGTGCTGACAACCGGAGACGGTGCACTCTTTCCGAGACCGCAGAGTGCCGTAGCAGAAATGGTTTCCGCCAGCTCCAAAAGCAGCTCGATATCGCCGTCTTCCCCTTCTCCTGCAACAATACGTTCCAAAATACCCAGCATACGCTTTGTGCCCTCACGGCAGGGTACGCATTTACCGCAGGATTCGTTCTGGGTAAAGTGCATGAAGAACCGGGCAACCTCCACCATGCAGGTGCTGTCGTCCATAACCACCAGACCGCCGGAGCCGATCATAGCGTCTACTTTTTTTAAGGTATCAAAGTCCAGCGGCAAATCCAGGTGCTCCTTCGTCAGACAAGCACCGGAGGGGCCGCCGATCTGCACAGCCTTAAATTCTCTCCCGTCACGCATACCGCCGCCGATATCAAAAATAATTTTCCGCAAGGTGGTACCCATGGGTACTTCGATAAGACCGGTATTTGCAATATTACCGGTCAGTGCAAAGGCCTTGGTGCCCGGGCTGGTTTCCGTACCGATGCCCAGATACCAATCGGCTCCTTTTGTGATAATGTGTGCCACATTGGCATACGTTTCCACGTTATTCAGTACGGTGGGCTTATCAAAAAGACCGTGCTCCGTTGTTCTCGGTGGTTTCACGCGTGGGAAGCCACGCTTGCCTTCGATGGAAGCGGTCAGTGCACTGCCCTCGCCGCAGACAAAGGCGCCTGCCCCACAGCTAATATGCATTTTAAAGGAAAAATCTGTTCCCAGAATGTTGTCCCCCAAAAGTCCCAGCTCTTCTGCCTGCAAAATGGCATTCCGCAGTCTTTCCACAGCCAAGGGGTATTCTGCACGGACATATATGTACCCTTCATCGGCCCCACAAGCCACGCCGGCAATCATCATGCCTTCCAGCATTCTGTGGGGGTCGCCTTCCATAATACTTCTGTCCATAAATGCACCCGGGTCACCCTCATCACCGTTACAAACAACATATTTTTGGGCTTCCTTCTGCCGTTTTACCTGTTCCCATTTTCTCCCGGCCGGGAAGCCGCCGCCCCCTCTGCCACGAAGGTTGGACTTTGTAATCTCGGCAACGATATCGTCCGGCGTCATATCGAAAAGTGCCTTTTCAAAGGCTTCATAACCGCCAATCGCAATATACTCAAGGATGGAATCCGCATCAATCTTACCGCAATGCTCCAAAACCACACGTGTCTGCTGTTTATAGAAGGGAATATCCTCCTGCATCCGGTAGGCTACGCCGTCCTTCATGCAGGCCAACCGTTCTACCGGTTCACCCTTCAAAATCGTCTTTTCTACGATTTCCTCACAGTCCTCCAGCCTTACCTTTGTATACAGCCAGCCCTGGGGATCAATACGCAGAAGGGGTCCCATCTCACAAAAGCCGTGACAACCACTCTTTTTTAAACCCATAGACTGATCATGGGGGTCCACTTCCAGCTCCACAGCCACATTCACCCCGGCCGCTTCCGTCAATGCCTTAAGACGGTCGTAAATTTTCAGGGAGCCGCCTGCCACACAGCCCGTTCCGGCACAGACAATTATTTTTTTCGTTTGCATTTCATAGGATTTTTTCGTCGCCGCACGAAGGGCAATCAAAGCCTCTCTGTTTTTAAGCATTTTCGATTTCCTCCTTCAGTGTTTTCAGTAGCTCGGAGGCTTTGTCCGGCGTCATGGCGGAGTGCACCACGTCATTCACCATCAGTACGGGTGCCAAACCACAGGCACCGAGGCAGGAAACCGTTTCTACGGTAAAGCTTAAATCGTCCGTCGTTTTCTTTTCCTCGCTCAGACCCAGTTCACTTCTGAGACGGTCCAGAATCGGAATCGACTTACGGACGTGACACGCCGTTCCGTCACAGATTTTAATGATATATTTCCCCTTCGGCTCCAGAGAAAAATTTTCATAAAAGGTTGCAACGCTGAAAATACGTGCCTCGCTCATTCCCAATTCCTGTGCAAGGTAGGGAAATACCTCTCTGGGCAGATAATGATATTGCTCCTGAATCTCTTGTAAAATGGCAATAATTGCCTGTTGTTTTTTAGAATGTGCAGCACAAATTTTATCCACAATTGAAAAGTCAAACTGCTCGTTCATTCTTTCTTGTTCCTCCTATAGTATCACTTCATCAAATATGCATCAATGGCTTCTGCCGCCTTTTTCCCGGCTCCCATCGCCGAAATGACCGTGGCGGCACCTGTCACCGCATCACCGCCGGCGTACACACCTTCTCTGGATGTCTTTCCGCCATCATCTACCACTATGCCGCCCCGCTTGTTGACCACCAGGCCTTCCGTAGTATCTTTAATCAGGGGATTAGGAGATGTACCGATAGACATGACCACCGTATCCACCGCCAGCTCTAGTTCCGAGCCCAAAACGGGGACAGGCTTCCGTCTGCCTCGCTCGTCCGGCTCTCCAAGCGCCATTCTGATACAGCGTATCCCGGTTACAAAGCCGTTTTTCGGGTCTTTTGGGTCTTCGGGATTCTCATAGCCGAGAATTTCCACCGGATTATGGAGAAGGCGGAAATCCACCCCTTCCTCCATGGCGTGCTCCACCTCTTCCTTCCTCGCCGGGAGCTCCTCCATAGAACGGCGGTACACGATATAGACCTTTTCCGCTCCAAGGCGAAGGGCTGTTCTTGCCGCATCCATTGCCACGTTGCCGCCGCCTACCACGGCAACACGTCCGCCTTTCATAATGGGCGTATCGCTGTCTTTTCTATACGCCTTCATCAGATTGCTTCTGGTTAAATATTCGTTCGCCGAGTAAACGCCCTTCAGTGCCTCGCCCGGAATCCCCATAAAGCTGGGCAGTCCTGCCCCCGAACCGATAAAGACTGCTTCAAACCCCATCTTAAAAAGCTCGTCGATCGTAAGGGTTTTGCCGATAACCACGTTGGTTTCTATCGTTACGCCAAGGGCCTTTAAGCCCTCCACCTCCTTGGCAACGATTTTTTTCGGAAGGCGAAACTCAGGGATGCCGTATACCAGCACACCCCCGGCGGTGTGGAACGCTTCATACACCGTTACATCGTAGCCTTTTTTTGCAAGATCTCCCGCGCAGGTAAGCCCCGCAGGGCCTGAACCCACCACTGCTACCCGGTGCCCGTTTTTCTCCGGTTTTTCCGGCTCCGCTTTGCTGTTTTCATTGTGCCAGTCCGCAGCGAAACGCTCCAACCGTCCGATGCCCACCGGCTCAAATTTAATCCCTAAGGTACACTTACTTTCGCACTGGGTCTCCTGCGGACAAACTCTTCCGCATACCGCAGGTAAAGAAGAGGTTTTTGCGATTTCCCGGTAAGCCCCTTCAAAATCACCGTTTTTAATATAGGCAATAAATTCGGGAATATGAATATTTACGGGACAGCCTGAAACGCAAGGCTGATTTTTACAATTTATGCATCTTTCCGCCTCACCCACTGCCATTTCCGCCGTATAGCCCAGAGCCACCTCGCTGAAATTTCGGGAACGGTCTGCCGCATTCTGGGTGGGCATTGCATGTTTTTTAGGTTGAATCGCCATATTATTTCCTTTCTTCCCGAAACAGGTTGCAGTTTTTTTCGTATGCGTGCCGTTCATAATCCGCATACATTCTGTTTCGGGACATTGCCTCATCGAAATCAATTTCATAGGCGTTAAATTCCGGGCCGTCCACGCAGGCGAATTTTGTGACCTTTTCGCCGTTTTGGTTCAAGGTGAGCCTGCAACCCCCGCACATACCGGTGCCGTCAATCATAATCGGATTCATGGAGGCCGTCACAGGTACGCCGAAAGGCTTCGCCGTCAGCGTGACAAACTTCATCATAATAAGCGGCCCGATTGTCATAATCATATCAAAGGTTTCGCCGTTTTCCAGCATTTCTTTCAGGGGAACCGTAACATTGCCGCATCGGCCATAGGAACCGTCATCCGTCAAAAGCACCAATCGGTCAGAACAAGCCTTGAATTCGTCTTCCAGTATGACAAGGTCACGGCTTCGGAAGCCCACGATACTGGTAACCTCCGCACCCAAGCGGTGAAATTCCTCCGCCACGGGCAGGGCAATGGCACAGCCGACGCCGCCACCCACAATGCATACCTTCCGTATGCCTTCCGTATGGGTTGCCCGACCTAATGGGCCGACAAAATCCTCGATGCTGTCCCCTTCATTTTTCTGCTGTAGCTTTGCCGTAGTTCCCCCCACGGTCTGAAAGATAATCTTAACCGTTCCCTCTTTGGGATTTGTTCCTGCTACGGTCAGCGGAATCCGTTCTCCTTCCTCGTCTACACGGAGGATGATGAACTGCCCCGGCTTTGCTTTTGCCGCCACCAGAGGGGCTTCAATCTCCATCTGGGTGACAGTGGGGCTTAGTGTCCGTTTTCGTATGATTTTAAACATATGCGTCCTCTCCTTCTGCCGTGCGTTCCAAAATAGGGGATGTAAAAAAAGTCCAGACCGCAAAAGGCAAAGAAAATACAATGTGTTAACTATGATATATTGTTTATAAATCAGAAATTTTTGTTAAAAATCTCATTTTATTCGATTTTTCTTGATTTATATGCCTTTTGCTACAAACAAATCTCGTCGCTTGACGTACCAATGTACGTCGG
>SVJY01000042.1 GCA_015068765.1 Oscillospiraceae bacterium | reverse complement strand
TCAAACATTTGAAGAAGCTCGCTTACTGATTGATGAATACATCCATTTTTACAATCACGAAAGAATACAACTAAAAACAAAACTGACCCCGTATGAATTACGAAGTCAGCTTGCTGCTTAAAACTTATTTGAACTACAACAATGTCTTTTTTGTACTGTCTGCACAAAATGGTGCAGTTCATCGAGAATCCCCGTCTTTTCTTGCTTTTTACGAAATCGTTCTCTGACGTACCATTGTACGCCGACGAAAACGATTTCGTAAAATATACCTACGTTTTTCGATATCTGCCAGCGTGTCGACTTTATCGACACGCTGAAGCCTCAAACCCTTTCTGCATAAGGGTTTGAGGCTTTTTGTTTGAATCAGTCACTTCGGTGAACCAATCCATACTAATTTAAGGAGATTTTCACCATACCGAAAGTGCTTGGACTGTTCTGCCCAAGCACTCTAAACATATTATAATTTTTGATTTAATTCTTTAAGTTGCGAATGCAACTTGGGTAAATCTTCTTTGACAATATCCCATATCAAAACAAGATTTACGCCTTCATAGTCGTGCACGATTTTATTTCGCAAACCATACAAAACGCGCCACGGAATTGATGAATTACTTTCCTCGAAGTCTTTATCAATCTTATTTGCAAGTTCGCCTATCTGGCTAAGATTAAAAACACAGGCTTCCACAAGAATTGAATTACTGATCAAAGCATCATGCTCCGTGTCCTTTGTGTATTCAAGAACCTTAGAGATATATTTAAGTATTTTTTCAACAATTATTTTATTTTTCATATATCACCACTCCGTTCTTTGAAATTTCAGAGAATATCTTAGAGTCAGGGATTATATGCGTTTCGTCAAAAACATCAACCTCTTTATCAAGCGCTGACCTAACATCCTCAATCAGGCCTACAAACTGCAGTCCACGAAGTCCGCTATCAAGGAGCAAGTCAACATCACTGTTCTGATTCGCCATTCCTTTAACATACGAACCAAACAGAACAGCTTTTTTCACGCTATGCTTAACAAACACAGGATGCAAAACTGCCTTTATATCATCTATGGTATAAATTGTATCACACATAAAATACTCCTTTCATAACTTTCTGTAATTATTATTATAACAAAAAATCTGCTCAAAATCAATAAATTAGGGGCAGATTTTAAATTTATTGTAATTTTTAGCTATAAGCCTTTTCTTTGTTTGAGAAAATCAAAAAGATTATAAATGGATACTTTGTTTGAATCAGTCGCTTCGGTGAAGCACTCCGTCATGTGCAGGACGGGCAATGTGAGAAAAATAAGGTGTATTTACCGGGGTACAAGTACCAAAAATAGGGAGGCCGCTGTTCCGCCGGAAGACAGCGAATGACTTTTCAGACATTTTGGTTTACAAGCCAATCGTAAATTCAATACAGAACAAATCCCGATAAGCCTTGTGATTATAAGGATTATCGGGGTTATTTCAAAATCAAACGCCGGACAGACGCCTTGTGTAAATGCACTTAGTACTCTATCTATTCTTTCTGCCGGTTTTTATATCATAGCGGTACAACGCAACAAGAAGCGACACGATTGAAAGCAAATCGCCAATCACTGAGCCGTATGCCCCGCTCAACAAATTATATGTAAGCCAGAAGGGACATCCGAGAAGAGATACCTGCCGGATTCGCTTTTCGTCCGTTAGCCAAAAAGCACTTGTATGCAACAAAACCCCGAAAATCGGAAGCAAGCTACATATATTTTTGTATACCGTAAGGCCCATGAGAACAATCAAAATGTTTACGCCGATGACAAATATTCTGAAATGCTTTTTTATAAACGGTCTATCCTTCTTCTGTGCCAATAATGAGGAAATAACGCCTGCCACATCCAGCACTGCACCTTCAAGTGCGGACAAAAGAAGATACTGTAGTATATACAGTATTCTCGAAGTTGCATTGAGAATTATAATTCTTTTCCTCGTTTTTTGTTGGTATCCGAGCAAATAGATTATAACTGCAAAAATTCCTACTGCAAGAGCAATATGTTTCATCATTCACCACCAATTTTTTCATCCTGTAAGTCTATCATTTTTTACGCGGCAAAAGCGATATTCCGCCTACCGTAAAGCTTATTGTACTGCCCCATTTTTCTTGGGCTTATCGGTATGTATTTTGATGGCGGCCGCTTGCATTCGCATAACCGCATCGGTACAATCAGATACTAAAGAATATAATCGAAGCTATGCCCGCCACGATACCGAACGTTTGCAATCTTGTCAGCCTTTCTTTCCAGATGAAAAAGGAAAGCAGATATACAAACAGAAGATTGCCGCAGGAAACAAGCGGAAATACCACAGATGCCGGCATAGAGGTGTTGAGCAGTAGAACGAAATAATTCATAAGTCCATTCAAAAGCCCGTGTCCGAGCCCCCAATGCCAGCAACGCTTGACCGTCAGCACACTTTCTTTCGGTGCCGTAATAAAGCCGAACACCGCAAGGCATACTGCTGTAATCAAAAGGGCTATAATCATGAATTCGTTTGCATATGTATAGTCAAACGCAAGCTGCTGCATTTTCTGCACGGTAGTGCACATACCGTTACTGAGGAGCGTCAAAAGAGCAAAAATGAGCCAACGTACCGAAATGGTATTTTCCCCTTTACGGAAATTGACAAAAAATAACGAAAGGGCAAGTGCTCCGATGCCAAGTGCAATCCACGCACTAAACGGCTCCCGCAAAAAGAGCAGTCCGTAGAAGGTAGGCACCATCAACGAATATGATGTAAAGAGCGAGGTAAGCGACATAGAGCCGTACTTTAGAGCCAGCACGTTACATACCATGCAGGTTCCGTATGCTACTGCAAAGCCTATGGAATGCCCCAATACTGCCGCCGTAAAATGCAGGCTGTTGCCGCCAATCACAATAAACGCAAGCATGCCGCCGATGCAGCACATGGCAGAAAAAAGATAGATCCCTTTCGCATCGTTATGTTGTCCGAATAGTTTTTGGCTTACCGAGCCGATTGCCAGTATCGCCGCCACCAAAAAAAGTAGTAAATATTCACCGTTTATTCTCCGTTTTTCTTATCATATTTGTGTGGTCTTTCACCATAGTTTTGTTTATTTTAAAAACAGAAGTCCGCCCTGCTCCCAGATATGGCCGCCGCCAAGGTAATGTGCTTTGATTGCCTTGCGAAGAGACGTATCCTCCGGCAAGTCGCCAAGCGGCGTATCCTGCGGCACATGGAACAGAAAATCGAAAACGCCTTTGCCGTTTGCATCATTCTGATACAGCACAAATCTAAAACCGTTTGCATTTGGCGGAATGATGATTTCGTATGTCATCTTCTGCCATTTTGCATCATCGGAGGTATCCGACGGGGTGTTGACGCCAATCACCTGCGTTTGTGGCGTCCACTTGTACTCCAGATCAGTGTAGTTATCATAAATTGCGCCGTCTAAGAGCCAGTCGAATCGGATTGTGCCTTCGTCTCTTGTTGCGGCATTACGGATATTCTTCCCAGCCGCCGTTGCCGTCATCGGGCGTGTTTTCAAAGCCCGGGTTGTGGCCGATAAATAAATCGGTGCCTGCCGGAACCGGTGTTACTGCCGCATCCCCTTCCTCAGCGATTGCGGGCAGTGCAGCAAAAAGTCCTGCCAGCAGCATAAGTGTAAGTGCTACAGATACAAATTTTTCATGTTTTTCATTTGGATTTCTCCTTTCAAAATTTAAAAATTTCGGGACAGTCCGCCCCTCTTTGATTTTATTATATCGATTCCCCATTCCCTTTTGCAAGCGTTTTTACGCATTTTCGCCGAATAGTATAGAATCTTATTGGAAATATTAATTTTGTTATTGACAAACCCTTCTGTTTTTGGTAATATGATACGGAAAGGAGACGAAATAATGTGGTTTTATAAGATAAAATTCCGTTCTTTCCCCATCATCCGTTTTGCACATGCCGTTCGATCCACACGCTACAAAAACATTATTACCTATCGCAAAAATCTGATGGAATTCAGCATCAATCAGGGCAGTGCCCTGGAGTGGGTTTCGGATAACGAGGACCGCCTCACCGTGCCCGATGAATCCTTTTGCATGATCCTGCCGGACATGAATCTCCGTCTTGAGGCTTCAGAAAAGGATAAGCCCCTTTATTTGTCTTCTGTTGTGCTGAAGGGGGATTTTTCCTTTGAGCGGCTTTCTACCAAGGAGATTATAGACCCTGTCGCTTTTTTAGAGGAGACGAAGGAATATCTTCTTCTCCCCGCCATCTTTCCCCTCTATGCGGATTTTGCGGAAACTGAGCAGTTTTTCCGCCGGGCCATTATGCACTATATGTCCGGAGATGCCGCCGGGCAAATACAGGCACTTTCTGTCTTTCTGGAAATTACCGCACGCATCGACACGCTTTTTCGCAACTCGCTCATGCAAAAGGAGCGTTTTAACTACGGGGAATATTACACAAACAAAGTCAAAAAATATATTGAAAATCATTACGGTGAAAAAATTACCGTCTCGTTTCTTTCCTCCATGCTCAGCATATCGCCAAACTATCTGTGCCGTGTTTTTAAGGAAACGACGGGGAAAACCCTTACGCAGTTCCTTACCCTCGTGCGGCTGTATCATGCACGGCGTATTGCCTATGAAGGAAACGAAAATGTGGAGGACATTGCAAAAAAGGTCGGTGTTTGCAACGCAAATTATCTGAATGTGCTCTTCAAGCGATATTACGGCACCAATCTGCACGATTGCCTTTTGGTTGATCGCGAAATTTCGCTTTTCCACGATAAGCCCTGGGAGCTGGGCGATCTGACGGAGGATGTGCAAAAGGAATGGTAATTTTGCCTCTCAACGAAACTGTTTCCTCTTTTTTTCATCTCAAAAATTTGGGGGATGTAAAATAATTCTCAAAATTATTTTACATCCCCTACCCGTGCTTCCGGTATTTTATCCTATTTTTTTGCGTTCCGGATTCTTTTTACATCCCCATCTTAAAACTGAAAGAAATTCTTTGCGTTATGGTAGCTGATGCCGGTGACAATCTCGCCGAGGGCTTCGTAGTCCTCCGGATATTCGCCGTTCTCCACCCAGGAGCCGATGAGGTTACACATGATGCGGCGGAAGTATTCGTGCCGCGGATAGGACATAAAGCTTCTCGAATCCGTCAGCATACCGACGAATCTGCCTAAAAGTCCCAGATTTGCCAAGGCACGCATCTGCTGTACCATGCCGTCACGCTGGTCATTGAACCACCAGCCGGACCCAAACTGAATCTTGGACGGTGCTTCCGCACTCTGGAAGTTACCAAGCATGGTGCCCAGCACATAATTATCCTTGGGATTTAAGGTGTACAGAATGGTTTTCGGCAGCTTCCCGTTTGCATCGCAGGCATCCAAAAGGGCGGCAAGGGGTGCGGCAATGTTCTTATCATCAATAGAATCAAAGCCTGTGTCCGGGCCCAGCCTTTTATACATACGGCTGTTATTATTACGAAGGGCACCGATATGGAGCTGCATCGTCCATTCCCGTTTATGGTACTCCGCGGCAAAGAACAGGAGCATATAGGTCTTGTAGGCGTTAATTTCGTCCTCGGTGAGCACGTCGCCGGCCAGTGCCTTTTTGTAGGCGGCGTTTGCCTCTGTTTTGTCCGTAGCTTTAAAGGGTACGCCCGCCAGAGCATGGTCGGAAAGGCGACAGCCCACGCGGTCAAAATGCTCAATTCTCTCCACCAAGGCGGCACAGAGGGCGTCAATGTCGGAAAGGGCATTCCCCACAAGCTTGCCGAGGTCACGGATATAGGGAACAAAGGTTTCCAGCTCACAGTTTACCGCCTTGTCGGGACGGAAGGTAGGCAGAACCTTTACCTTACTCTTTTTCGCAAGCGCAATATGGTATTCCAGCGTATCCAGCGGATCATCTGTGGTGCAGATGGTTTCCACGTTAGAGCGTTCGATTAGACGCATGGCGGAAAAATCATCCGATGCAATCATTTTATTCGCTTTTTCATAAATATCCTTTGCGGACTTTTCATTCAGGATTTCTTCAATACCGAAAAAACGCTGTAGCTCCAGATGCGTCCAGTGATAAAGCGGGTTGCCGATGGCATACTTCAATGTTTTTGCGAAGGCTTCAAACTTTTCAAAGTCGGACTTATCCCCGGTCATGTAGTCCTCCGGAATCCCGTTGGAACGCATGGCACGCCACTTATAATGGTCGCCGCCCAGCATAATTTCCGTAATGTTTTTAAAACGTCTGTCCTCACAAATTTCTTTGGGACTTAAGTGACAATGGTAATCGATAATCGGCATTTTCGCCGCATAGTCGTGATACAGCTTTTTTGCCACTTCGGTTTCCAGCAGAAAATCCTTGTCCATAAACGCTTTCATGTTCTTTTCCTCCTATCGGTAGTGCTTTTTTCTTATTATACTAAACATTTCCGAAAATGTAAAGGGTTTTTTTATCCGATTGTAGGTCTGCCCTTCCGGATATTGTACGTCGCACCTAAAAATGCCCAGTTCTGCCGGAAGGGACGCATAATCGTCCAGTAGCCGCTACCCAAAAGACCAAATTCGTCAATCAGATCATATTTTGCCGCAATACTGCGGATATCCTCAAACCAGACGACGTGTCGCCGTCCCGCCTCGTCCCGGTAATAGAAGAAGGGCGAAGCGGACGGGCCGTCAAACTGAATTTCCGCCCCGTACCGGGCGGCAAGCCGGACGGCGTACTGCACGCCGATATTCGCTGCCCTGTCGCCCTTTTCATAAGGGAGCGTCCAGTCGTAGCCGTAATTGGGAATACCCATGAGAATTTTGTTTCGGGGAATTTCCGTCACGGCATATTCCACCACCTCCCGAACTCGGTTTAAGGGAGCCACTGCCAGCGGCGGCCCGTAGGCATAGCCCCATTCGTAGGTCATGAGAAGCACCGTGTCCACAATCGCACCGATCGCCCCATAATCGTGTGCCTCATAAAGTAGCCCCGGCTGGTCCGCATAGGTTTTGGGTGCCAGGTCCACATGGGTGGGATACCCGGCGGCGTGGAGCTGGTTTGTGGCATTTTCCAAAAAACGCAGGAAGCCCTCGCTGTCCTCCGGGGGGATGTACTCAAAATCAATGTCCAGCCCCTGATACCCTTTTCGCTGCATGGTTGCAATCACCGCGGCGATGACCCGGTTCTGCAGCTCCGTGTTCCGAAAGAGCAGGGATGCTCTCTCGCCGCTGAAATTGCCGTCCTCCGTAATCGAGGAGAGGAGCATGAAGGGCGATACATTTTCCGCAAGTGCCGCTTCGATGAGGGGCAGGTCGTTTACAGAAATGAGATTCCCCTCTGCCGTAAAGCCGTAGCCGAATACCGTGAGCCTAGACAAATATGGCAGCGTTTGGCGAAGGGTGGTGCGGTTTATGTTGGGATAGGCATAGCCGCTTACTGAGAGGGTGCGGCGTTTCTCCTCGGTAAAGGAAATTGTCAGCTGTTGCCCCGGATAAATCGTAGGATTTAAGATAAGCTCCGGATTATTCCGCCTAAGCTCCCCGGTGGTGGTGCCGAAATTCCGGGCAATGGATGAGAGCGTGTCGCCGGGACGCACGGTGTACACTTCGTCGGGAAACAAAATCAGAAGTGCCTGCCCCACCACCAATGTGTCGGATGCGGAAAGTCCGTTATCGGACAGAATCCGCTGGTAGGAAACACCGAAGCGATTGGCGATGGAGCGAACAGTGTCCCCTCGCTGTACTACGTAAATTTCCAAAAAAATCACCTTCCTTTTTCTTTAGTATATGCAGAGAAAAGGAAGGTGGTTCTATGAAGTCAATTCCCTTTATTTTTGCAGCTGTGCAATACAATGTCGGCAAATTAATATTTTTTTTGCGGGGTGTCACACTACACCCCGCACCCCCGTGGGCACAGTCCGCTTGTCGGCTTCGCCTTTCCCCACTTTCCGCTCGGCAAGCCTTTTTCAAAGTCTTCCTCGACTATCTCAGGCTAGCCTCGCTATCACGAGTCTACCTTCGAGCCGTGGGTCGCGGCCTCTATGTGCCGATCGGGTTTGTGCGGCTTTTTTGTTTGTGCATTTCACGTCTTTATCTCCGACCGGACAATCAATCCGACAAGACATTGTTCTTTTTTTATATATTTATTTTTGCAGCCGTGCAATACAATGTCGGCAAATGTGCTTGCCTTCAAAAAGCCGCACATTCTCTCTGTTGCCGCAGAACACACAGGTTTTTTCATATGTTTGTAAGTAAACACCTCTTCCGTCAGCAAAAATTTCCAGTGGGGTGTCCTGTTCCCAGTTCAGCTCCTTTCGGATATGTGCCGGAAGCACCACCCGTCCCAGCTTATCCATTTTCCGAATTACGCCTATTTCCTGCATACGTCTGCTCCTTTCGCTTTGGCAAATAAAAAAGTGTGCCTCCTGTTCAGAGACACACCGAAAAACGTAGCATCTCTGACAGTTCGTTGTCACACTCACTTATTCCATACAAACAGGCAGGATAAAAAATCAGAGCGTACATTTTTACCAATCTGTACCCCTGCCTTTAATATGTAGAACGTGCCAAAACACGCTCATATGAGTGTGACAAAGGTATCATACCATATTGGAGCAAAAAATGCAATACCTTTTTGATAAAAATGGAAAAATTTTGAAAATATGATAAATTTTACAATAAACATCCCACCGTGGACGGGGGGATTTTCGGGCACATTCAATTTACTGATCCTGCAAAAAAGGAGCTTTCGGTATTATGTGATGCGGTGTCCGAAATCCTGTCTCTGACGCACAGGGCCTTTGTAAAAAACGATTTGCAGGCCGCACGCGATGTAGAGCCGTTGGAGCAGGTGATTGACAGCCTGAAGGCAAAGCTGCGTGACGGACATATCAAGCGTCTGAAGAATGTAAACTGTTCCATTGAAGCAGGCTTTGTCTGGGCGGATTTAATTAACGATCTTGAACGAACAGCCGACCACTGCTCCAATATAGCCGTTTGCATACTGGATGCGGCTGAAAATACGATGCATGTACACCAATCGCTTCAGCGTATGAAAAACGATAATTCCTATTTCAATATGAAGTTTGCGGCGTATACAGAAAAATATAGACTGTCATAAAAAACCAACGAAGAGAAAACAGCCCCGAAAACTTGACGTTTTCAGGGCTGTTGTTTTTTTATTTTGCGTAATCTACGGCTCTTGTTTCCCGAATCACGTTGACCTTAATCTGACCCGGATACTGGAGCTCACTTTCGATTCGCTTGACAATATCCCGTGCCAAAATCACGGCATCGTCATCATTAACCGCGTCCGGTTTTACCATGATACGGATTTCACGGCCTGCCTGGATAGCATAGGACTTATCTACGCCCTTGAAGGAATCGGCAATTTCCTCCAGCTTTTCCAGACGCTTGATATACGTCTCAATATTTTCACGTCTTGCCCCCGGCCGTGCCGCACTGATGGCATCTGCCGCCTGTACGATAGAGGCCACCAGTGTGGTTGCCTCGATGTCGCCGTGGTGGGCATGAATGGCGTGAATAACTTCCTGGTTTTCCTTGTACTTTTTCGCAAGGTCTACACCGATTGTAACGTGGGTTCCTTCGGTCTCATGGTCCACAGCCTTTCCAAGGTCATGGAGAAGACCGGCACGCTTTGCCAGCATAACATCCGCCCCCAGCTCTCCGGCTAAAAGACCGGAAAGGTGCGAAACCTCAATGGCGTGCTTCAAAACGTTCTGCCCGTAGCTTGTACGGAAATGCAGTTTACCTAAGAGCTTGATAACCTCCGGATGCAAGCCGTGGACACCGGTTTCAAAGGTGGCCTGTTCGCCCTCCTGCTTAATGGTGGCATCCACTTCTCGTTTGGCACGGTCTACCATTTCTTCGATGCGGGCGGGGTGAATCCGTCCGTCTACAATCAGCTTCTCAAGTGCAACGCGGGCAACTTCACGTCTTATAGGATCAAAGCCGGAAAGGATAACGGCCTCCGGCGTATCGTCGATAATTAAATCTATACCAGTCAGCGTCTCCAGGGTACGGATGTTTCTGCCTTCACGTCCGATAATGCGTCCCTTCATGTCCTCACTGGGTAGCGGTACCACCGATACGGTTGTTTCTGCCACATGGTCTGCGGCACATTTCTGGATTGCAAGACCCAGAATATTCTTTGCACGTTTGTCCGCCTCTTCTTTTGCCTGCGATTCGATTTCCTTAATCATTATCGCGGTTTCGTGGCGAACCTCACTCTCGATGTTCTTGAGGAGATATTCTTTGGCTTCCTCTGCAGTAAGCCCGGAAATTTTTTCAAGCAGTTCGATTTGGGTTTCTTTTAATTTCTTGACTTCTTCTTTCTGTTCGTCCAGCTCACGGTTTTTCTTTGCAAGCTGTTCTTCCTTTTGTTCAAGGGCTTCCGTCTTCTTATCCAGCGTTTCTTCCTTCTGCTGGATGCGGCGTTCCTGACGGCTGATTTCACTTCTGCGTTCCCGTACTTCTTTTTCGTACTCTACGCGGTTTTTGTGAATCTCTTCCTTGGCTTCCACCAGTGCTTCCCTTTTCTTGCTCTCTGCCGCCTTCTTTGCATCCTCTACAATCTGCTTTGCTTTTTCTTCTGCACTGCCGATTTCCGCTTCCGCAATTTTTTGCCGGTAGGAAATGCCGAATTTAAAAGCAACAAAGGCCGCTACGATGGCTATGGCAAGCCCGATGGCAAGGCCGATCAACAAATTCATAAAGCTACCACCTCCTTAAAAAATTTTTTCTATGTACTGCTTTATATGGCAGAGAAGACTCTGCCACATATTATTGTAACTTTTTTTTTGCAAATTGTCAAGATTATTTTGATAAAAACCGCTTTTTTAGCAAAAAACGGGCGGCCGCAGGGTCAGCCGCACCGATTTTCTTCCGTTTGTACCTATAAGGAAACCACCGTAACCCCGTCCTCGCCTTCGCCGAAGGTGCCGAGACGGAAGCTTTTTACAGACCGGTTTGTCTTTAAGAGTGCATGAATGCCTTTCCGGAGAACGCCGGTACCCTTGCCGTGGATAATCGTAACCGTTTCCAAGTGCGAAAGCACCGCATCGTCAATAAACTTTTCCGTCACAAGCTCCGCCTCATCCAGCGTCATGCCCCGAAGGTCTACTTCCATACGGGCAGGGGTGCTGTTTCTGTGGCTCGCCGCCGGGGTATGCACCTTCGGCTTCTTTTCCGGCGGTGCGGCAGAAACGGTGGAAACGTGGGTTTTCACCTTCAGGTTCCCCACCTGCACCTCCACATTGCCGTCCTTATCCGGGGCACGAAGGGCTGTGCCACGCTGTCCCATCGCTTCCAGATACAGCGGCGTGCCGGGCTTGATTTCTGCCGCAGAAATCGCCACCCGTGCCGGACGCACCGCATCCTTCGTCAGCTCGCCGGAAACGGTGTCCAGCTTCTTTGTGACCTGTTGCCGTGCCTTCTCCAGTGCCGCCTTTTTATTTTCTGCCGCCATCGCCTCCCGGATACGGGCATCAATCTCTGCCTTCGCATCCCGAAGCATCTGCCGTGCCTCCCGGCGTGCCTCGTCTAAAATCTTCCGGCGGCGGTTTTCCGTGTTTTCTGCATCCTTTGAAAGACGCTCCTTCATTTCCCGTGCCCGTTCCCGGTCCGACCGTGCCGATTCTCTGTCCTCCGCCATGGCACGGCGTTGCTCCTCCAGGCGACGGATAACATCTTCAAAGCGTGTGTTTTCCGCCGTGATAAAATCCTTTGCATTTTCAATCACCGGCCCCGGCATTCCCAGCCGACCGGCAATGGCAAACGCATTACTCTGCCCCAGTGCCCCAATCTCCAGCCGATAGGTAGGGCGGAGCGTTTCCACGTCAAAGGCACAGGCGGCATTTTCTACGCCTTCTGTTTCAAAGGCGTACAGCTTGATTTCGCTGTAATGGGTGGTTGCTACCGTTTTTGCACCCTTTTTCCGCATTTCGCAAAGTACCGCCCGTGCCAGTGCCGCCCCTTCGGTGGGGTCTGTGCCGGCACCAAGCTCATCAAAAAGAGCCAGCGTCCGCGGCCCGGCAAGGCGGAGAATTTCGATAATATTGACAAGATGTGCCGAGAAGGTGGAGAGGGACTGCTCAATACTCTGCTCGTCCCCGATATCGGCAAAAACATGGGAGAAAACCGACACGGAGGAGCCCTCCGCCGCCGGAATGTGCAGGCCTGCCGCCGCCATCAGCACAAAGAGACCGAGCGTCTTCAGCGAAACGGTTTTGCCGCCGGTGTTTGGGCCTGTAATCACAAGGGTATCAAAGCCACACCCCACAGAAATATCAATGGGAACCACGGTGCTCGGTTCGAGAAGGGGGTGCCGTCCCCGGCGGATTTCCACGCCGCCGTCCTCCCGGATTTCGGGACAAACACCCCGGAGACTGTCGCCGTACCGACCCTTGGCAAAAATCACATCCAGGGCACAAATAGCCTCGTAGTTTTCCTCCACCACAGCGGAAACGGCGGCGACCTCGGCGGTAAATGCCGCTAAAATCCGCTGGATTTCCTCCTTCTCCTCTGCGGCAAGCTTATGAAGAAGGTTATTTGCCTCCACCACACGCATGGGCTCGACGAATAGGGTGGAGCCGGTTTGGGAAGTGTCATGCACCACACCGGGGAGTGCCCCTCTGTGCTCTGCCCGGACGGGGACAACGTACCGCCCTGCACGCATAGTAACAAGCTGTTCCTGCAACACCTTTGCATAGGTCTGGCTACGGATAATTTCATCCAGAATTTCTCGGATTTTCTCCGTAGTCCCTGCCATTTTACGCCGAATGACCGTAAGTGCCGGGCTGGCACCGGCATCCACCGTGTTTTCGTCCACAATGGCATCCGTGAGCCGACGGGCAAGGTCCCGGCAGGGTGTGAGCCGGGAAAACCACGCCGAAAGCCGGGGGTAGTCCGTTTCAAAATTTTCCGTGTCTGCATACCTTTGCAGACGGTCCGCACTCTGCAATACGGCGGCAACCCGCAAAAGCGCACCGCAGGAAAGCGTAGCCCCTACCCGGCTACGCTTCACCGCCCCGTGGATATCGCCCACAGCAGAAATGGGGGGCGTGCCTTTTTTTGCCGTATACTGCCGTGCCTCGGTGGTCTCTGCCAGTCTTTCCCGAACCGCTTCGGTATCCGTTTCCGGCAAAAGTGACCGGAGCATTTCCCTGCCGGCGGCGGTAATCGCCTGTTCCGCAAGGGCATCCCGTATTTTATAAAATGCAAGTGTTTTACAAGTATCCATGCCTTCCTCCGTGGAACGTTATTTCAAGGTGTTTTTGCTTACACCTTCTTTTGTGACCGAATCGTATATCCCATAGGCGGAATCTCCACCAAAATCCCCTCCGGGGAAACCGTTGCCGCCTCTCTGCCGCCGTTTATATACACCGTCAGCGTGCCGCGCCGAAAAACGATGCACCGACCCGTCGCCTGTAAAAAGGAAAGCGTACCTTCGCATAAATCGGGGTATTCCCGGCGAAGGTGCAGGAGCTCTCGGTACATGGTGTGCACGTCGTCGTCTACCTGCCCCCAAGGGTAGGTGCTGCGGCAGAAGGGGTCTCCAAACCCTTCCATGCCTGCCTCGTCCCCATAAAAAATGCAGGGGACACCCGGCAGTGTCACCAAAAGAGCAAGGGCGACCCGAAGCCGTTCCTTTGCTAGGGTACGCATCGCCGGGGATAGGCGAAATGCCGCCTCCCCGTCCCGTCCCAAATGGGTGGGGGCATCTCCCAGCACCGTGAGAATCCGGGGGATATCATGCCCCGACAAAAAGCTGAGGCCGCCATACAGTGCCGGGGGCGGATAGTTTTCCAAAAGAGAGGTTATGCGGGAACATAGCTGTGCCCCGTCCCCTCTTTCGCATACAAAATCAATAATCGCCTGCCGAACCGGATACTGCATCACGCTGTCATGCTGTCTGCCGGTCAGATACCGCCGCCGTTTGCCGTAGC
>SVJY01000041.1 GCA_015068765.1 Oscillospiraceae bacterium | reverse complement strand
AAAACGGGGATTCTCGATGAATCTCCGTTTTTAAAATTTAAAATACTTAAGATTTATAATTGAATAAAAAGTGTTTATAAAAATATTCTTGCGGTAGAGCAAGTTTTTCGACAGTCTGAGTTGCAAACGTATCGTTTGCAACCTTTTTTGCGTGATGCAAACAAGAATTCAGGCATCGGACTTGATTTTATGTCTTTTTTCGGGGTTCTTATCCAAGTAGTGCTGTTCAGGCGAAATGCCGAATTTCTTTTTAAATGCCCTCGAAAAATATTCGGGAGAATTAAAGCCGGACTCAAAGCACGCCTCGTATACCTTTCGATCCGGGGAATATAGGAGGGAGAAGGCGTAGGAAAGTCGCAGATTCAAAACATAATCTCGGTAAGACATGCCCATGTTTTTATGAAAAAGCCTTGAAAAGTGCGCTGTGGAAAAGTGGACGGTGTCGGCAACGTCTTCCACGGTGATGTTTTCCCGGAAGTGGCTTTGGATATATACAAGCGCCGGCTGGAGCTGAGAAAGCTCCGGTGCCGTCTCCGGAGCCGGACGTTTTTCAAAAAGATACAGAATAATCCACTCTATCGTCCATTTTACAAAACTCGTCCGCGGCAAAAACTTATTATCCGCATAGGGGAGAAGCGCGCGAAACATATTTTGCAGTATGCGGAAGTCTTCGCCATCCGTATGAATACAGAAGGGGAGAGCATGCACGTCAATTGCCTTCCAGATGGTATTAGAAATAAAAGTAGGATCAAAATATAAGAGGTACCGCGCTACACCCGGATGCTGGGCGTCTCCATAGAAATGATGCACGGTGGAGGGACTGAGAAACCAGATATCACCGCCGCGGAAGGTGGCAACCTTATTATTTATAAGATGGTTTACGGAGCCGGAAAGCGCAAATTCCATCTCAAAAAAATTATGGGAATGCACCATGGAATAGGCAAGCGGTTCAAGGCACAGGTAGGCAGGTGAACTTTCTTTCCATGCGTGTGTGATTTCCGGAATGCTAGCAGTCATGTATATCCATCCTTTCTTTTGAATAAGTATAACACTTAAATCATAAAAAGTCAACATCAAAAATCTTAAATTCTCAAAAAAAATTAATATTCTTAAAAAATAGTAATAAATAGTAATCATTTTAAGTCATTTACTTTGGGCATAAAATGCTCTATAATAAAACCATAGACTACGGAAGTCTAAATTTATTTATGAGGTGAAAGATTATGAAAATGGCGAAAAAGATGTTGTCGGGACTTTTGGTACTGATGCTTTTGGCAGGACTTATGGTGATGCCTGCGGCTGCAGCAGAGGAAGCGACAGAGTATGTTGTAAACGGAGACTTTGAAGACACAACCGGGATAACCTATAACGTTAATGGTACTGTGAATACGGATGCTGTTACAAGTATGCCGGGTTGGTACTTCCCCGACGGCTGGGTGCTTCAAAACGGCAAAACCGTGCTTGTAAAGCCCGGTGATGAAGGGTATAAGGGATACGGCGCAGAACTTACGGAAAATCATGGTAATTATATAACAATTGTACAGAATGATTCTCAAGTTGTTCCAATCACACAAACAATTGGCTTAGAGCCTGAAACTGTGTATACAGTTAGTATTATGGCAAACGGTGCATGGGATGGCATTCGTTTTGATATAACTTATTCAGGGCTCACGGCAGAAGAAACGGCCCTTTTGAATCCGGAAATCAAATTTGAAAAAAATACAGGAACAGATTATTACATTTGGAATGGTGATACGAATTACTGGAAAAAAGTAAGCTTTAATCTTGTTCTTCCTGCGGGCGCAACCGGCATTTCGTTGGGTCTTCGTACGCATAATACATCCAGTGCAATAAGCTTTGATGATATTTCCATTCAGAAAGCAACAAACATGATCAGTACTGGTTCATTTCAGTGGCCTACAAATGAAATGGCCGTCAGTCGTGCAGATGCATGTGGTGATGAACATTGGTATGCCACAGATGCTGACGGCGCAGTTATAGGTGCTTCGTTTGACGGCGGTTACGGCTATGTAAAGGGTGGATCGAAAACACTGAATCAGCATGTGCCTGTAAAGGACGGCACACTGTATAAATTCCGTATTAACGGGTGGGGCGATCAAATAGGTCGCACGCTGAAAATGAAGATGACATTCCCAGAGGATGCATCTTATACAATTGAGAAAGAATTTACTGTAACCGCTTCTTCCAGCTGTGTAAATGAAGCATATATCTACATTGACGGAAACTTTACATATAACGACATACCCCAGAGCCTGACAGAAGCAAAACTGACGCTGTATGGAGATGCAACAGATGCAAATCCTGCGCTTACGGGAACACCTGTATTTTGGCTGAAGAGCATCTCTCTGACAGAGGTAGACCCCATTACAGTCGGTACGAACATTTCTGCACTGGAAGAAGGAGAAAACACTGTTACGGCAAATGCAACTATTTTTAAGAAAGCATGGGGCGGCATGGATAAGGCAATGCTGGTTGTAGCTTCCTATGAAGGCAACCGTTTTGTAAATTTAGACCTAAAGAGCCTTGCAGTAGCGGCTGAAGCAGATTCTGCAAGCGATACCGCAACGGTAACTGCCACGAAAGGTACGCACACTGTTAAAGTTTTCCTCTGGAATGCAGAAAAGGGACTAATGCCTTTGCAGGATGAAATAGAACTTCGATAATCCTATAGAAAAGGAGATAGTCTATGAAAAAAAAACTCTTTGCCCTGTGCCTTGGCATCGCAATGCTTCTTGGCATGTGCATAACGGTGCCTGCAGAGACACCGGCGGCAATCGAATATGTAAAGATTGATAATCTTGCAAACGGCGGCTTTGAAACCCTTTCCATGGGCGTCCCGAAACGCTGGGATGTATACGGCGGCAGTGTCGGCACGGAATTTCAGGTGGTGACAGGTGCCGGAAACACCCACAGCGGTGATTATGCCCTGCGTGTTGCAACGGAGGATAACACAAAACATCTGTATATGATGCAGAAAGTGCTGGGCGTAAAGCCCGGGGCCTCCTACACGGTGAAATTTTGGGTAAAGGTGATGTCCCTCGGCAAACAGGGTATTGCCGTAAAGATGGAAGCCTATAATGATAACGGCAAGTCGACAGGTGAAAGTCAGAAGTTCTTTAGCGGCGAAGCAACGCCGCGCCGCTGGGTGGAATGTGAATATCCCATCACGGCACCGGAAGGAACAACCAACATTTTACTGCTGTTCCGTATGTATGACGGCGGCGAGGTATATTGGGATGACATAAGCTGCGTAGGTGAGTTTGATAAGACGACCGATGTTTCTATCGTACCTGCGCCCGTACCGGCAACTTTGGCACCGATGGCGCTTGACGGCGGCGAACTTTTTAAAAACACAAGCTTTGAAGAGGTGGACGCCGACGGCGTTTCTGCCACCGGCTGGAAAGCCTATCAAAACTGGGGTGACGAATCGAGCATTGTAAGCCTTTCAAAGAAAGATCCCTTTACAGGTGATAACTGTGTCCGTATTGCAACGAGAACAGGCGGCAATCCGTGGATTCATCAGGTGGCGGCAGTAGAACCGAATACAGAGTATCAGTTTTCTATCTGGTATAAAACTACGACCGATGATCTTGCGTTCAAGCTGGAATTTTATCATGGTGGCGAAGTGAAGGCGGGTGCTAGTGTAGACGGCTATATGCAGGCAAAGCTGTCCTACGCTCCTGCAGGCAAGGACGAGCAATGGCTGCAGTACGGGGAAACCTTTACCACACCCGACGGCTGTGACACGGTGGCGATTTATCCGCGTCTTTTCACAAACACCGAGATTTTTCTCGACGACGCAAGCCTTTATAAGGTAAGCCAGGATAAAATCATTATTGATACTGACAGAGTGTTCTATTACTCCGACAGAGAAGAACCCGGTGTAATCAGTGCCATTTTTAACACACATCATTATCAGAATTATGCCGATTATGATGTGCAGTTTAAAATTATGGACGGCGTAAGCACCCTTTGGGAAACACCCAAAATGCAGATGCAGGATATCGTTTCCGCAAAGTTCGGCATGGATGTATTGGTAGAAAAACAGAAAGATTATGCTTCTTATGCTATTCTAACCGATAAGAGTGGCAACGAAGTGGAACGGCAGGAGCAGATTATTGCCAAGTGGGATCGTCCCACCCGTCTTTCAAAGGATGGAAAATATGTAGTTGACGGCAAAGAAGTCACACCCTTTGTTGCCTACGATGTAGCGGAAGAACTTTGGCCGACGATTGAAGAAGGCTGCGTGAATGGTGTGCGTATCGGTCTTTCCACCGTTATGGAAAACACCATGGGTTGGCTCAATAAATGCGAGGAAAATGGACTGCTCGCAATGGCAAGTGTATATGCCAACATGAAGCCCACGGCATTTGGCGTCAATGCGAGAAACTACTCCCAAATTCTGGAAAACGGCGTAGCGGCACATCCGGCTCTGTTTGCGTATCTTACGCTGGATGAGCCCCAGGCAAACTGGAATCAGATGGATAAGGACTTCAGAGAAGCCTATAAACTGCTTCGCTCCCGTGACCCGCAGACCCCTATTCTGCTTGTCGAAGCACCGGCATTGTGGAAGGCATACAGAAGTACGTCCAAATACTGCGATATTATGTGTATTGACCCCTATACAGCCTACGAAAAGGATGTGCTGGACTATAATCAGAAACATATGGATCTTGCCTTTGCGGCAACGGATTACCAGATGCCCGTTATGGCAATCTACCGTACTTACGGTAAGGAAGGGGAAGAACACACGGGATTCCCGGGAGTAGACGAGCTTCGCCATCAGATTTACACCGGTATGTTCGACGGTATGATGGGTTTCGGCTTCTATAATATCGACAATGCATGGCAGAAAGCAGACGGAACGCGGGCAAGCTTTACCGCTTCTCCTACATGGGAAGGGCTGAAGGAATTCAAGGTAAAGGAATATGACGATGCAGTGGCGGCATTTGTCCGTGACGAATACCCGATTTACAGTGAACAGACAACGGCGGATTACAGAGCTAAAGCATATGTAAAAGACGGAAAAGTATATCTGATTGCACTCAGTACAAGCGAAGAAGATAAGGCGGTCACCATTCCGCTTTCATCTTCTGACGGAAGCCTTTTGGTGGAAGGCTTTACGGCAAATGCTATAGGCGGTGCAGAAGCGCAGGTCAGCGGAAACGGCAGTATTTCATATACGATCCCGGCACTCGGCGCTGTTCGATTTGAAATTACGCCGGAAAACAGCATGGACTTTTCTGCCCTTTCTACAGAAACGTTTGTAGATTTAAATGGCTATGCATGGGCAAGAGAGCAGATTGAAGATTTGCGTGCAAAGGGCATTGTGAATGTTCGTTCTTATCAGAGTTTTGCACCGGGCGAAAAGATTACCCGCGGCGAACTTGCCATGTTCTTGGTCCGCACACTGGGACTTACAGGCAATGCGACAGAATCCTTTGCCGATGTACCTGCAGATGCAGAATATGCAAAGGAAATTGCTATCGGTAAACAGCACGGCATTTTAAACGGCATTGGTGACAATAAATATAATCCCGAAGCGGAAATAACGCGGCAGGATTTAATGACCATCATTGCTCGTGGCATGCAGCTTTCGGGTGCGGGTGCAGATTTATCTGCCTTTTCGGATGCAGACAGCATTGCAGATTATGCAAGGGATTATGTGGCGGCGATGGTACAGAGTGGACTTGTCAAAGGCAATGCAGACGGCACCTTGAATCCGCGTGGTAATACAACAAGAGCCGAAGCGGCGGTCATTATGCAGAGAATACTGGATCGTTAATTAAATGGGGAATATGGCGACGGAAATAACATAGGAGGGAAAAGTATCGCCATATTCCCTTTTTATATAAGGAAGAACAAAAAGGAGGATATTATGAAACGGATATTGGGACTATGTCTTTCTGTCCTTTGCATGGTGATGACATGGCCATGTCAAGGAATTGCGGCAACAGAGTATGTACAAGTGAATAATGTTGCAAACCCCGGTTTTGAGGAGGATTTTTTCGGAACGCCGAGTGAGTGGGTCATGGCTTCCGGCGATATCCGTGTCGAAACGGAGGATGCCCATTCCGGAAATCGTTCTCTTCGTCTTAGCGGTGTGGCAATTGCCTATCAGAGTATCTACGGTGTTGTGGGCGGAACGACGTATACCATATCGGCGTATGTAAAAGTAGAGGGTGGAAGTACCCTCGGAGACGTGGTGTACTGCAAAGCAGAGTGTAACACAGGATACGAAGATAATTTATATAGCGGAAACTTCAGCACGGCGGCCACCGGGGATTGGCAGCTTCTGTCCATTACCTTTACGCCCCCTTCGGATGTAAAATCCTTTACGCTCCTTCTCAGAACACGCAAAGGGATGGCACTTTGGGATGATGTGGCTGTGACGGGAAGCTTTTGGAAGGAATATGATGTTTCCGATACAGCACCGCCATCAAAGTCTGCCGAACTTCTGCCCATGGCGGCAGACGGAGCAGAGCTTTTGCAAAACGGTGGTTTTGAAAAGGGTCTGCAAAAGGAAATGTGGCATTCTTCTCCGGCGTTCCTGACAGACGGATATATTTCCGTTTCCGATGTGGTACGTCCCGAAGCATACGGTACAAAATCCATCCGCATTGCAACCAATACGGGGAATAGACCCCATATATATACCAGTCCTGCCGTGACAGTGCAGGAAAATACGCAGTATCAGCTTTCCTTCTGGTACAGAACAACCTGCAGTCATCTGAGTGTGAAGCTGGAATATAAAAACGGGTCTTCTTTCGGATATCAGGAAACGAAGCTCCCGTATGCACAGCGGACATTCGGAAAAGGTTGGAGTCAGTATGCAGTGAAAATTACAACGCCGAAAGGCGCAACTACCGTTTCCATTATACCGCGCCTTTATGGCACGGGTGAGGCGTGGATAGACGATATCAGCATGTATAAAATCGCACAGCCCCGACTTTTACTGGAGACGGATCGCGTGTTTTACTATAGTGACCGCACAGAGCCATGCGTGGCAACGGTTTCCTTTAATACAGCGCACTACAGCGATATGGCATCTTATGATGTAAAATTGCAAATCAGCGACGGCAATACCATCGTATATACAAGCGAAAAGCGAAGTGCCGCAGAAAATATGGTGTTTACCTTTGCCCCTTCGGTTTTGCAAACCTTAGGCAAGGATTACAATGTGGAAGCTTGTCTTTTGAAAAAAAGCACAGGCAAAGAAGTAGAAAAGCAAACGGAAACGGTTTCCCGATGGAAACGACCCGAGAGACTTTCGGCAGATGGACGGTTTTTGGATAACGGTACGGAGTTTACGCCGGTCATCGCCTACGACGTGCCCGAAACTCTTTTTGGGGAAATGAAAAAAGCGGGCATCAATACAGTCCGCATTGGACTAAGTGATGCAAAATCTACCTTAAAAACATTGGAAGCCGCAAAGGCGGCAGGCCTTAAAGTACTGGCATGTGCCTATGCCAATATGCGCCCCACGGCACATCCTGACAACCGCAGTCTTTACAGAGACACCATTCGCGCCATCAGCGGACATGAAGCACTCATGGCATATGTGCTTCTGGATGAGCCAGAGGCAAACCTGCATCCTTTAGAAGATATGCTATATGCCTCTTATCGATTGGTACGAGAAAATGACCCGTACACACCGGTGATGCTGGTAGAGGCGCCGGTACTGTATGCGGCTTATGAAAATACATCGAAATATTGCGATATACTTTCCGTTGACCCCTATACATCCACCAGAGCAGATGTGCTCCATTATACCGAGGAACATATCGGAAAAGCATACGCAGCAACGGATTACAAAATGCCCGTTGTTTCGCTGTTCCGTACCTACGGTGGGCCGAGCAATTTCCCATCCATCGATGAGCTTCGGTATCAGGTATATAACGCCATGTTCCACGGCGTGATGGGCTATGGCTACTATAACGTGGAAAAGGCATATAACGGCACGACGAATCTGACGGACACCAACCTTTGGCAAGAGATGCAGACGGTATATGAGACGGAATATAAAGACGCCACGGCGGCTTTCCTTGAAGGAAAATATCCCATCTATCTGGAAATGAAAAATGATGCCGTCCATGCGAAAAGCTATGTAAAAGACGGAACCATTTATCTTGTTGCCTTAAACCGTACGGCGGCAGAACAGTCTGTCACCATTCCGCTTTCGTCCGGTGACGGAAGCCTTACGGTAGGTGGCTTTACGGCATCTGTTGTTGGCGGAAATACGGATACGGTCAGTGGCAATGGAAAGCTCATATATACTTTGCCTGCCATGGGGGCGGTGCGGTTTGAAATTACGCCGCAAAGCACCATGGATTTCTCCTCTCTTTCCCCGGAACGGTTTGTTGATATAAACGGTTTCGGATGGGCAAGGGAACAGATTGAAGATTTGTGCAGCGAAGGTTATATGGAGGGTAAAACCTACCAGAGTTTTGCACCGGACAGAAGCATGACGGAAACAGAAGCGGCAACGCTTTTGCGAAAGACAACAGGACATGTACTTTCGGCAGTGAATGGCAGTATACCGCTGACAACGACACGTTGGACAGCGTTTTGCACAGAAGTTATAGATGAAGCGTGTAAGAATAACCCTGCCATCCAGGCGGCAACAATCAATATTACGGAAGGGATACAGTTTGCCGAAGAACAAAGCGGGGGAGAAACGGTAACAAGAGCCGCGGCGGCGTATACGACGGCAAGACTGCTTGCATGGAAAAATGCAGCTTGGCGTCTCATAGCGCCTCTTTCGGTTACATTTTCCGCAAACGGCGCACGTATAGATACTCTGCCCACAGGGAAAAACGAGATTTCTGTTTCGGCACAGGTCAGAAGGGCGACAGAGGGCGGCATTGACAATGCAGTTGTGTTTGCAGCCTGCTATAAGGAGAATGAACTACTATCCATACGCGTTTTACCCGTGCCGGAAACGAATGCCGATTATAATACGGTGCAAACACAATTTTCCGTACAAAAGGGACAGACGGTGAAAGTATTTCTGATGAGCCGTTCGTCACCGCTTTTGCCGGGAGATTGGATGATTGACATAAAATGAAAAAGGAAGCAAAAAAACAGAAGGGAGATTTTATTGTGAAGAAAATTTTTGCAATCTTACTGACTTTTGCAATGCTCTTGACCATGTCGACAGTAGGTACGTCTGCTGCCTTTACCGACACGGAGGGCACAAAATGGGAAAAGGCGGCAGAGGTTTTGAACGCCCTCGGTATCGTGGAGGGAAAAGCAGAAGGGGAATATGACCCTGAAGGCTCTCTCACAAGAGCAGAAATGGCAACGATTATTCTGCGTGCCGTTAACATGCAGAGCACGGCACCTGCCGGTCTTGTGTTTTCCGATGTTGCCACTAACCACTGGGCATATTCTAATATTGCTGCGGCATATCAGCTTGGTATTATCAACGGAACAAGCGCTACGACCTTTGCCCCGGATGCACCCGTTACAGGGGAACAGGCAGTTAAAATGGTGGTGTCTGCCCTCGGGTATGCCGTTAAAGCAGAAGCTCAGGGCGGTTATCCGTCCGGATATTTAACACAGGCATCACAGCTGAATCTCCTTAAGGGTGTGGAAATCGGCGGTAATATGTCAAGAGGTAACATGGCAGTACTTCTTTATAATGCACTTGATGCAGAACTGTTTTTACCTGCCGCTTACGGTGACGAAGTTTTTGAATTTGAAACAGATGCATCCAAAACACTGCTTACGTACTATCTGAAAGCAGAACACATTGTGGATGCGGTTTCTGCTACCCCCATGATGAAATACAGAGATCTTTCCATGCGTCCGTCCCGGAAGCTTGCGATGGATGAAGTGGCTGTGGGTGCAAGAGTTCTGAAAGTAGGTAATACAGACGCACAGAATCTTTTTGGTATTCGCAGTGATATCTACATCCGTACAGAAGGAGACAGCGACACGGCAACAATTCTTGCAATTATTCCGCGTGCTTCCGTAGAAGTAATAGACGTAAATGTGCAGGATATTGAAAAGGGACAGACAAATGCTAAGCAGTTTGTCTATACAGATAAAAACGGTGTCGATAAGAAAATCAACATCGCAGGTGCAAAGCTTTTCTATAACGGATATGAGGAAACAGTGACTGCAGACCTTCTTACACCTTCCGCAGGTAAGGTTCGCCTTTTGCTTGAAAACGGAAATTGCATGGTTGTCATTGTGGAAAGCTTTAAGAATTATATGGTAGATAGTGTAAATAAAGAAGACAACGAAATCCGTCTGAAAAATGTGGCAGCACCGATTATTTTAGATGAAATGCCGACAATTTTTACCGATGAACAGAATCTGCCACTCATTATAGAAGATGTGGGAAAGTATGATATTCTTTCTATCGCAGAAAGTATGAGTGGTGACAAAGTACGCAGAATTTACCGCTGCTATGCAACGGTAAAGGGAACAGTGACTGAATGTGGAGAAGATGAAATCCGCATCGGTGAAGCCGTATATCCTGTTGCACTTCCTTTAACGGACGGTACAATAGAGCTTGGACAAAGCGCTACTTTCCGTCTTGACTTTACAGGTGCAGTTGCGGCAGTAGACACACAGAATAACGCAGATAAAAAGTACGGATGGTTAACTTCTGCGGCTGTAAGCAATGGACTTGACGGTGTGCCGCAGATCCGCGTGTTTACGGGTGAAGGTAAATGGGAAGTATTTGCATTTACAAACTATGTCCGTTTCAACGGACAGACCGTGGCAAGCGACGCCTTGCTTCTGCCGGGACAGGCACAGGGTGCGGCACTTTGGACAGCAAATACGGCACCTACACTTTTTGACAGTAATGGAAATATTGTGCCCCAGCTTATTACGTATAAGCTGAATGATGCAGGGCTGATTTCGGAACTGCATACAGCATTAAATCAGTCGGACCCCTACATTGAACCTAAAACGAAATATGAAGACAATCGCTTCAGTATGGACTGGTACTGGAACGGCAATCGCTTCCGTTATGCAGGATTTTTGGCAGAGTTTAACGGCACAAAAGACGGCAATACCTTAAAGGAAACAAGAAGCGAGGACGGTTATATTGAAAATGTTAACGGCGTTTTCCTCGGCAACGTGTATACGGATGGGGGCACAAAAGTATTCATGATTCCGGCAGACCTTGCGGATGAGAAAGGATACGTCGTAAAAAATATGGCACAATTTAACATGGACGAAGTTCGTGTAACGGATTGTGGCTCTATGTACGACATCAATTCTGCATACTACTGTGGCGCAATGGTTGTACACAACTATTTAAGCGGCAGTACGACATCAACGGAAATATATCCGGGAAATGATGCGCTGAACGCACTTGTCACGAAGGTTTCCAAGACACTTAGTGCCGATGGCGAAATTCAGTATGGGTTATCCATGTATGACCAGAACGGGCAGGCGTTTGACGTAACATATGAAGAAGATTTCCGCGCACTTTACAGGGTGGCAAATGCGGATATCAATCGTGACCCTGACTGGTACACCGTAGACGGAAATGACGAGAAAGTGGCACGAAGCGGCGTTGTAACGACCCGCCCCGAAAAGATGTATATTGATGCCGGAGATTTGTGTGCCGGTGACGTAATTAAGTATACGAAGGATGCCGTAGGAAAACTGACCATGGCGAGTGTATGCTATCGCAGTCAGTATCCTGGTAATGTGGAGGTCAGTGCCTATACATCTACCTTAAGCTCCACAAAACCGTACCTCAATTATATGGGCGGCTGCCTTGAGATGAACGGCACCGTCGAAGAAGTGACGGCGCATGGTCCCATGGTACGCGTAACTATAGGAAATGAAAATGGGATGCCTACTGTAAAAACGGCACTTCGCGCACTCCTTTCGGACGGACAGTTTGTCGTATGGGATTCCAAGACAAATACGATGCAGAAAGTCGGACGGAATGAAATTGTGCAGGGAGATGTTATTTTCAGTGCATGGGAAACTGTACAGCAGCGACTTACCGTAATCTATCGGTAGCATTATAGTACGAATAGTTTATTTAACCGGTATACAGGGAACCAAAAGCTTTTTGGTTCCCTGTAATTGAGATACTGAAAAAATGGCTGAAAACTTGTATTGTGTGCCCAAAGCTGCCAGATGGTGAAAGAAAAGAAAAAATAATATATTGAATAGGAAATAAATAAATTTGGAGTGTGCCGCATGAAAATAATTGAAAAAATTGTTTCTAAATCTAACGATATATGGAGCGAAGAAATTCCAGCAATTGCATTTTTGGGAGATAGTATTACCCAAGGCTGTTTCGAGTTTTATTTGGATAAAGATAAAAGCGTTGAAACAGTATTTGACGAGAGGTACTCGTACCACAACAGGCTGAAAGATATTTTTAGGCTACTATTTCCAAATGTACCAATTAATATGATTAATGCAGGAATTAGTGGAAGTTCTGCATACGGCAGTTTGTCTCGACTTCAACGGGACGTGTTGCGTTTTTCCCCGGATCTTACCGTGGTGAGTTTTGGTCTAAACGATTCGGGTGCAGGAATAGAGAAAATTGATGTTTACAAAAACTCTCTTAGAGAAATTTTCAACAAACTCAAGCAGCATGGAAGCGAAGTAATTTATCTTACGGAAAATATGATGAATACCGAACGTAGTTGTCACATTCGGAACGCGAAGATGCAGGAACTTGCAGAAGAATATATGAAAACACAAAATTCAGGTATTCTTGACGCTTATTTTGATGCAGGTAAAGAAATTGCAGAAGAATGTGGTGTTCACGTTTGTGATGTTTATGGGAAATGGAAAATGCTTTCGGAAGCAGGTGTTAATACGACCAATCTTCTTGCTAACTATCTGAATCATCCCATTCGAGAAATGCATAATTTGACCGCAATAATGCTTGCTGATTTACTGTTTAAAGAATAAGACGGCGTTAGGCCTTTTGTAACCTCATCCGGTATGGAAAAACGCTGGGACAGATAGCGGAGGGAGGCGGCCAGTTCGCCATCCGCTCCGCTAAATTGTAATTGTTTGAGTGCTATGAAAAGCAGTTTTGCAGACTGCTATTTTTTTATGAAAAAATGTAATTAATTTCCCAAAACCATTGACAAAATACTTCTGTGGGAGTATAATGTAAAGTGTATAACTCTATGGAAGTACGGAGATGATGAAATGAGTAAGCTTACTATATATCACGGTTCGCCTGAAATCATTGAAAAGCCACAGTTCGGTAAGGGTAAAACCTACAATGATTACGGCAGAGGATTTTATTGCACAGAGCATATTGAACTCGCAAAAGAGTGGGCGTGTACTGAAGATATAGACGGCTTTGTAAATAAATATGAGATTGATATGTCAAACCTTAAGGTCTTGAACCTTTCATCGGATGAATATACCATTTTACATTGGCTTGCTATTTTGATGAAGAACAGAAAGGTTCGTTTATCTACTCCGGTTATGAAACGTGGTCGTGAATGGCTTATTGAACATTTTATGCCTGATACAGAAGGCTACGATGCAATTATAGGCTACCGTGCTGATGATTCTTACTTCTCCTTTGCAAGAGCTTTTGTTAATAACGAAATTTTACTCAATCAGTTGTCTTATGCTATGCGGCTTGGTAAGCTTGGCGAGCAGGTTGTTTTAAAGAGCAAAAAGGCATTTGATGATATTAAATTTGTGTCTTATGAAGTTTGTGACAACACAATCTACTATGCAAAGAGAAAGGCAAGAGATGACGAAGCAAGAGAGGCGTTTAATGCTGAACTTGAAAAAGAAGATTTAGACGGACTTTATATGAGAGATATTATTCGTGAGGAGGTAACCCCTGATGATGCACGCTTACGATGAACAATATTTAGATGACGCTATGCGAAATCTTGGTGAGGCGGCAGATTATGCTGTGAATGCTTGTGGGATGAGCTTGCAGAAATTCTTTGATTTATTCATTACAACAGGTTTTGCCTCGCAGTTTGGAAACGGTGTACCTAAAATTATTTCTGGATTATCAGGAACAGAGCTCGTTCACGAAATTGTTGTGAAAGCAGGCATAGAACAAGACCTACCTGAAGTTCAGACAGAATATGATTGTTCTCCTGAATATTGGTGCGGTTGGATTGTAGCTTACTATCAATGGAATACAGGCAGAACTTTCAAAGATATCTTTCAGAATGTATCTGCAAAAGAAATCGAAAAGCTTTATCCAACTCTCCATGAAGCACACGAAGATAAATTCGTTGATGTCGTAAATTCAATAATTGAGAGAAAAACGACAACAACAAAGTTGCAGGAACTCCGCAAAAATATCGGTTACTCCCAAAGAGAACTTGCCGAAAAGTCAGGTGTAAACTTACGAACTTTGCAACAGTATGAACTAAAAGCAAAGGATATAAACAAAGCAGCAACAGCAACTCTTCTTGCTCTCTCAAAAACACTCGGATGCAAGATTGAAGATTTGTTGGAGAATGTGTGAAAATACTAGATTAGATAAATATTTAAGGGAGAGTAAATTATGAATATAAAAGAATTATCTTCAGAAGGAAAAATTGCATATCTTATTAAGCCCATATTAAAAGTGCTTCAAGAAGCAGGTGGACAGTTAGAACGTTCTGAAATTAAAGAACGTATTGCTGACTTAGATGACCAAATAGCTGAGTATGCTGAAATAGTAAAGAAATCTAAAAAGA